>NZ_JAHLQZ010000062.1:0-21076 GCF_018919505.1 Citrobacter sp. S55_ASV_140 | reverse complement strand
TGGTGTTACTGAAGATAATCGTTCTCTCGAGGACGCTGTGGGGGCTTTTTCCGAACTGAGTCAGCAAGTGTATAAACAAAACGGCAATTTTATTTATTATATTCGCGTTCCTAATACCAATATTTTTGTTCAGTGTTTGAATCAACTTAATGTTTCGGAGCCCAAATGCATTACTATCAAAGAACGGTATTAAGGAGCATTACGCTGCTTATTTTCGCAGCAGCTTTTGTGCTGCTGATTTTACAGGCACGCCAGCAGCGCAATCCCTTGTTAGTTGCCGATTCATTTTTATGTACCACCAAAACGGTAACGTCAGTACTGCCTGGCAATTTTCTTGCTGACGGCAATATCGTCCTCGATTTCAAAAACAAACGTATTACTCTGCAATATGACATCATCACGAAAGAGCAGATAAAAAAAGTGTTGTATCGCGATGTATATATGAAGAATCTACAAATGCCTGGGCCAGGCATTTATACATTTGATGTTGATTCGGTAAAAGTATTTTCTACTGACACAGCTGGTGATTTTTTAGCACACTTTCGACTCTTACATCCTGATGCCGCCAATGAAATTCGAGTCACCAGGGTCGGTGAAAACACCTACTTGTACTCCATAAATCGACAAATATATAACGTATGCACTGCGCAATGAACAAACAAAACTGATTATAAATCTATTCATATCAATAAGTTACCACATCTTACTTTTTTCTGAAATTGTCGGTAAAATTTATGTAAGACCATTTTCATAACTTTACTCGACTTTTCTGGTTATATTGCTGCCGCAATCATCCTTCTACGGTCATTGCTTATATAAGCATTGATATTTTCATCAACAACAAGGAGCTTTAGATGCAGCGTATTTTTTCGTCATGGATTATGGCAGCATTATTCATTTTTCCCTCATTAGCCTTAGCAATGGAAAATCACACCCTCTCGCTTGGCTATGCCCAAACGCATCTTAGTGCGTTAAACAAATCTGCAAGTAAAGATCTTCACGGGCTCAATCTAAAATACCGTTATGAGTTTAATTCTGAATGGGGTATTTTGACCTCTCTCACTGCAACTCGTCATGACGTACAAAATTACAGTTGGGATGCAGGGAAATTGCATAAAGATGGAGATAACACAACTAGTTATAGTTCGTTTATGATAGGGCCGACCTACCGAATTAATGATTATGTTAGTTTATATGGAAATGTAGGCATGGCTGGGATGAAGACCAAGAACCATGATAATCAGTCTTCTTCAGAAGATGCTTTTGCCTATGGAGCAGGTCTTATTTTAAATCCATTCGCTAATCTTTCCCTGGATCTATCGTGGGAGACAGCTAAGTTACTTTTCGTTGATACAAACACATTTGGCGTAAGCGTAGGGTATCGTTTTTAATAATTAAAGAAGCCTCAGTTTATGGCAAGGAACTCCTATACAGAAAATAGAGTCTTATATTTATAGAAAGAGACGTTATAATTTACTTAAATATCTGTATGAAATTATTTTTATGAGCCATACTCTTTTAAAATTCCGGGGTAGGACAATTTATTACCAGTACAATGTGCCTCAACACCCGATAGTTTTAGCAGCATATTGAATTATTTTTAGCTAAATTTATTAAGGAGCTAACATGAAAAAAAAATTAGTTTTTCTAACTTCTCTTATGCTAACAGCTTGCAGTGCTAATTCACTACAGCACGGCGCTGAGGGTGTGCGTGTAACACATAACGAACCGAATGCCTCATGCACCTATTTAGGTGATGTCACCGGTAGCCAAGGAAATTTTTTCACGGGTGGATGGACATCAAACAGCAACCTGGAAACGGGGGCCCGTAACGATCTAAAAAATAAAGCCTGGAGAATGGGGGGGAACGTCGTGGTACTTTTAACGCAAAGGGCGGGACAAACCGGAAGTACCTATCGTGGCTCAGGCTCAAGCCAGCAAACCAATGTGACATTGAGCGGTACAGTTTATCGGTGCCCATGATTTTAACAAAGCTCTGATTCTAACGCAGGTAGCGAAGCTGAAGCTACGTTACCTGTTTATTCAAGCGTTCTTTATTAACCCTATCGCGAAGTGATTAAAAGAGGTTTCATAGTGTCATCATCAGTACCGAGGAAGATGTTTAACGCTGACGGTTGTTCTCGTTGCCCTGTCGATGATGTAAATCTGTTCGAGAGTGAGCCCGATATCACGAGACAAACTGCCGTCTGGCCCGAGACAAATCCCTTATTCATTGATTCTATTTATCACCTTATAAACAGAAATACAAAACTGCCCGAAGGTATTCTGTTTGTTGACTTCAGTAGAGATAATATTGCGTATTTTATTGATGAAGACTGGATGGTGAGCTTAAAAAAAACGAGGATGCGTATCGTGCTGGTCATCGATAGTTTCATGAAACCAATAGCCCAATATTGGTATGCCAGGTATCCTGACATAGCGTTACTTCCCGTAACAAGCGAAGGGATAACAACTTTCTTACACAATTTAGATCGTATTCTGGATGGGGAAAACATTGTGCTCAATGGTGTTACCGCCGTAACAGAAAATGAAATTCTTGTATTACGTAAGCAGATAGCAGGAAAGTCTATCAGAACAATGGCTTTTATTCTGAATTGTTCATTAAAGAACGTCTATAATTATCATTATTCTTTATGCAAAAAACTGGGGAATTTACCAAATCTGAAAAAACTATTTATTAACCATTTTCATCACTACTATTAGGAAAACACGCAGCCTGATTGTATACGTTCCCTTGTACATCAGCATCGATCGATGCGCAATTTGATGCCGTAAATCTGGAAGCTTTTTCAGATTCAGTCCCGTCCCCGAGGATGCTATTATTTTCAGCACACCGATTTCTCCATGCAGAAAACATATATCCAGCTCAACTCCTTTTAGTTAACTTGCGGCTAAACGACTATTTTTCTCGAACACACTTTCAATGTGTTTCCCATAGTTGTTCAAACTAAATCCTCAGTTGTCCCTATGGAAGCTGGATTAAAGAGGTCAGGAAAGCGAACACGGCGTGGAGGGCGGCGTTAAGAAGAGCAGGAATTGAAAACTTCCGCTTCCACGATTTGCGGCACACCTGGACAAGCTGGCTTGTCCAGTTCCGCTATCAGCGCCTCAGGAAATAGAAGGATGGAAGAGCATTGAAATGGTTAAGCATTATGCTCATCTGGCACCCGATCGGCTGACGCAGCATGCAATGCAAATTGACTCATTTCCGACAGGAAATGACACAAATATGGCACAAGGCACGTTTGCAGACTTTGTGAATATCGCGTGAAGCCGCGTGATTACTGGTGCCGATAAGAGGAGTCGAACCTCCGACCTTCGCATTACGAATGCGCTGCTCTACCAACTGAGCTATATCGGCCCTGAAAAGGACATGCCCACGAATGTGAACACGGGGTAGAAGGTTAAAACTAACCGGGCGATGCGTCAATGGCCTTGTGAATCAAACGCCTATTTTTGCATCACCCGGATTCAATTACGCACGAATCGTGTCATCACCCGCTACGGCGGAACGCGCTCAGCGCTTTCCGTGTTCGCGATAGCGCGTTATTACATCAGACATTTCTATAACCAACGACGAACCCGCTGCTCATAGCGTTCCCATTCCTGCCCGAAATGTTTTCGCAGCTGTTCTTCTTCAAAATCGATATGCAATCTGGCTATCACCAGCATAAATAATGGTACAGCCAGTATCCCGGCGAGGCTGCCGACGTAGAAAGCGAAGGCCAACTGGAGTCCACTCATACCAATATAGATCGGGTTTCGGCTCCAGGCGTAACAACCTTCGGTAACAAGCGTGGTCGTTCTTTCCGTATGAAGCGGGTTCAGCGTCGTGCGTTTCATCCTCATCTGCCACACAGTATGCAGTGCTACCGCCAGACTAACGCAGGCCAGCAATAGGCTTACGACGATATTCACCGCACCGAACGTAAAACGCGGGGTCGCCGTCAACGCATCCATGACAAGAAATAATACTAAGATGAGCGGTGGCGGAAACCATACTCTTACTTTTGTCAGAAATGTACGCATGGCGAAGGGCTAACCTCAAAACTTTTGTATTGAACATTAATACAGTTATGAATAACCCTTTTAGGATAAACAAACAAACGATGCATCGCTCAGAACAGCAAACCTTCTTGAGATCTAGGTTGAGAAAGTTGAACCAGATACAGGTTCATACAAACTAACAGAGTGCTTGTAATACCGGATAAAATCACTAAATGTCACTGGCGGTAGAAATTGATAGCCTTGCAGGTAATCAACTCTCTGTTTTTCCAGCCATTGCTGTTGAAAGTCATGTTCAACGCCCTCCGCCACTACGCGTAGCCCTAAAAGCCCGGAAAGATGAATAATTGACTCAAGCATAGGAATATGTTGCTCAACCTCTTTAATAGCCTTAATGAATGTTTTATCAATCTTGATTACATCCAGGTCTAACTCATTGAGATAACAGAGGTTAGCGTAACCGGTCCCAAAATCATCTAAAGCAAACAGAACGCCTCTGTTTCGTAATGAACGAATAAGCTCTTTGATTGCTGGAGTGATTGTAAGCGTCTGATTTTCAGTTATTTCTATCATCAGTTTTATGGGTAATTTTTGCGTCATTTCCATAAAGTTAAGGCATTCCCAATAAAAGACAGGGTTACTTAAACCTGATGGGCTGACATTGAATGAGACAAATAAAGTGTTGTTGATCCCTACACCTCCGCCGACGAAATCACGCGCAACGACGGTCATTAAATAGCTGGTCAACTCATTAATCAACCCACTTTTTTCTGCCAATGGAATAAACTCACGCTGAGAAATAGCGTAGTTATGCCCCTGTGGCCAACGAGCCAAAACCTCAACGCCGCAAACATCACCACTGGTATTTACTATGGGTTGAAAATAAGGAATGATTTCTTCATTCTTTATTGCCATGCTCAGTCGGCTAGTATCTGAAACATCATACACCTCATCGTAAATCATATTCTCCGCTGTATTTCTTAGCGGTGAACTGTCTTCACGCAAGAAATTATTCCTGGTTAAAAAAATGATTGTTTCATTGAAATGAGAAAATCCGAGCCGAGTGGTAATTTTTTCCCGATATCGATATACTGACTTAATTGTCAGCGAGTTGGCAATACAAAAATCGTGCAATCTTTCTTTAGTGAAAGAAGCATACAACATTTCTTCCTCAAACTCGGTTAAATAAAAAGTAAATAGTGGTGAACCTCTGTTAATTTCGGCTATCTCACCAGGTGCCAATAAATAATCTTTTAACTGAGAGATCACCTTCTCTGATAATTCCCATCCATTAATAAAAACAAACTCTTCATACCCTCGATTAACAGCCTGGTTTTCACTCATCCGAAGAACAATACAGCTCATATTAATGAACTGTGCACTATTTCTCTGGAGCCACTTCCTGACCAGGAATAATGGCAGTCGATTATCAATAACCAACACACAGGATGGATATTGTGGTATGACGGGTTGCGCTCCAGAAATATATGTGCGCGCATCAACCAGTACTAAATTTGGCAAAGACGCTTTTAACCCTGAGAAAAGGAAAATATCATAACTGAGAAGAAAAGCCTTTTTCACATTCATAATTATCACCAACTTTAATTTATGGCATAGCAGGTCCCTCGTTTTATGCACGAGAGCATATACAACACCTTCGACCTCCAATAATTATAAGGCGGTGCGTGAGTTAACTTTTTCCATAAGTCATATTACACAGGTTAGGAATTTATGATTACAACTGTCCATATGAATATCCCCGTCAAATAGTAAGGCCATTTAAAATATTGAAAAAGGAAAATTCCCATTTTCTAATCAGAACAAATAAATTTACTCACTTTCACAACAAGACAAAACATAAAACCATAAAAAAGCAAAACAACAACATATGTAACTAAAAAAATTTGTAATACAATATATCAACTTTGTTAAGCAGCCCGACAAACCATAAGCGTACGTCGCAAATCTCTTATCCCATAAACATTTCCGGCGATACGGACAACCTTATAATAGAAAATATCCTGCCGTGACATAAGCAGCTCAGTAATTTCATCAGGGACATTATCATTTTTATTTTTAACAATAGCCACGCGGCGAGTCTGTCGGTATCCATCGTGATCTTTACCAATAAATTTCAGGACGACATTACGATCTACGGCATAATGTTTGCCCTGAATGACGAGACTTCCTACCTGAGATACTCGCCCTTCGGTGGCGGAAGATATCCGGAAGACAAGAAGGACTTCACCTTCAATTTTCACCCCCTGAGTTTGAGCTTCCAGATGCAGATAATTTTTGGCAGAACAAGTCAGCGTCTCAGGTTGCAGATGAAGATAAAAATATACTGTTATCGCTGCAAGGAGGATCACCCCACTAATAAATATAGTTTTCGCATTCATGCGCAGCACCTCGTTTATCTAGCGAACAAACTCCAAGAAAGTTCTCTTTAAGAGAATTGCTTGCTGATAAATTATTATCATCATAGAAAACTATTGTTTTCTTACCGCTATGACAAACCGAATTTACTTTTCGCCACATATCAGAGGATAAGAATGCTTTCGTTTTATCAGCATTATTGTCATCTGCAGTATAAAGTTCACAATCACCTACTGTCCTGATGTAGATAAAATTCCTGGTACCTGTATTAAAAGTCTTCACGATAAAAAAAGTGCTTGCGATTAAAGCGATTAATAAAATGAGAACAAAAATTTTTACGTATTTCGCTTTTCTTGATGGAACTGCCGTTTCCGTTTTAGGTACCAAGCGCCTGTCTTGATCCTCACTGGAGGATGTCGATGCGTCACGGACCGCAGCATGGAACAAAAATCCCTGTCTGGGCAATGTTTCAATGGGGTTCTCCGCCCCCAACTCGCTAAATGCTTTTCGTAAGACACTTATACTTTTATTAAGACTATGGCCGGATGGCACCATGCCATGCTTTTCCCATACTTCCTCAATGATAAATTCGCGGTGGAGCTGTTGATTTTTATGAGTAATGAGTAAATCAAGTAGTCTCGCTGTAGACGGCGAAAGAATTATTGTAGTATCGCCATGTTTCAGGCTTTTCCTGGTGGAATCGTACTCAACCTGATCATTAATTATACTTTTCATACAACCTGACTCTTAAATATCGTAATATTGAGTTCGGATGGCCAAAATTTCATCTACTCAGAGCTTATGACTGTATTTTATAAAGATACATACAGTATAGATTCAATATCTCATCATGACATATCCGATCAGATTCAATACTTACTCACGATTGAGTTTGAAGCACCCCTGCCCCACGGGTAGGTATTTCTGCAAGGCAACTATAAATTTTCTGTTTTGTGTTTTTAGTTGGCTACTACGCCAGGTTTCCCCCGGCAGCACATAACGCATGGTGGCTTCATCATCGGTTGAGTTGCACCCCTGGTGTACGATGATTTTAAAAAAAGTATTCCCGGTGTTTTTCAGCGTTCCGTTAGCCTCATCAATGGTGTAGGTCAGATTTATTTTTCTCGGACGAACAACCAGTATGGTGTCCATAGCGATCACCGGGAGAGCCTGTCCCCCTTTTCCTTGATTACGCTCGGTAAACAGCGTGATCGGCATTTCACGAAACAGAATTCTATAATAACGCTCCTTATCATCCTGCGGTCCACGGTAGAAAATCTTAAAAAACTCACTCGCCTGCGGTGCCAGTGAGAAATTCAGCGGTGTAAACAGAAGTTCGCCTTCAGCAATGGCGCTTCTGTTTTCACCTCCCGGCCCCGGCTTATCAATTTTTACGGCGCTAATACTGTACAAATTCTGTTTGTGGCTATCGTTATAGATTCGCTTACTGATAAATGATTTATCCGATGGCATCTCATAGATGGTCGACTCCAGGTAGACAGCCTGTGCAGAGCATGCAGTCAGCCCACAAAAAAAGACAAATGCCCATCTAAGTGCGAAATGGTAGCGATTCATGGCGTGACGCCCACCCAATTCGCCGTCACTTTTATCTCTCCGCTGGCGCTGACGACACCTTCCCAGTCTGCTCCGGAAACGGTTAACAGCGAACGTGAATCATTCATGGGGAAAAGCAACTTCAAATCAGTCGTATAATAGCTTCCATCGTCATTGTTATTGGCGTCCCAGGGCGTCTGTTGCCACTGCGCATCGCTCATGCTGACTGGTGCTTCACTGCAGCTATTTCGTTTCTGCACTACGCCCCCCGACTGGCTGTTGTACTGCAGAAAGGCGGGGATTGGGACGGATAGCCCGCCTTGCGTAGAGGTAAACAGGCAATAAGGCACACTATTGATCGTTGTACTATCCCCGATAACCTGGGCGGTAATGCTATCGGCCTGACGAGGGCCTGAGACGGTTACGGTGTAATCCATTTCTATAGGAGCGGCATCGCCAATCGTGCCACTGCCGCTCGCAGAAGCTGTGTTGTCCGAAGAGACAATACTGATTCCATACTCCTTCGGCACAATATTGAGCTGTAACGAAGGGGTAAACTGGTAGTGCCCTGACTCTGGTGTTAAGCCATTATAAAAACCGAAAGTAAACGGCTGACTGTTAGTAATACTGATCCCTGAATCGACGAGATTTTTCAGAAATACTTTCGACAGAAAAATATAAATATACTCCCCGGACGTGGTGAAAACGTTGTAATACGCTGTTGAAGAACCATAGTTATACCAGTTTGAGCCATTCCCGGAGTATCTCACGGTGGCCGCTCCGGGCGTAAAACCAAGCATCGCCGTGTCAACATAAGCGCGAAACGTCAGAGAGGGGGTCAGATTAGCCGTTTGTTGCAGGTTATAACTCACCATCTTGCAAATCACACCGTCTGTGCCGCCCACCACGCCAAGCTCACAATAACCAGAGTCTTTGGTGATGCTCGGCGTTCCGTCGCTGGCAACCCAAAGTTCCTGAAACGCATTAGTGGATTCAAGCGACAGATGCCCGCGTTTGGTCAACGTATAATTAACGTAATTCCATGATCCGGTCGACTGGTCTTTGCAACGCTGTCCGGAAGAATAATCATAATTTACAGACGTATAACAGCGGTTGAATACGTAGGTTTCGCTGCTACCGGTAGACACATTGCGAAAATACTCATAGGCAGTATCCGTCAGAGAGGCGAATCCGTAGGCTCCGCCAACAACGCCTGCGACAGATCCCACCTGTGCATGATAAAACCCGTTATTGTCAGTTCCTTGCCCGGCAATAAACCCGGTCGATGGACACTGGGTTCCACTATAACAACGTATTCCCCGGAAAGGCCCATTAATCGGGGAATTATCAATCCACATATCCTGATAATAATTTCCGGGTGCAGTCCAGCCCACAAAACCTAAATATCCGAGACTGACCTGCGAGGTACCATATTTTATCCACGTATTTGACCCGCTGAAGCGCGGATCAAGTGCCGATGGGGTAATAAAATATTCACCATCTATAGCATTTTCAATAAACAAATAATTGTTGCTAACTGAGCCGGACGAGGAGGCCTTCAAAGCTAAAACAGGCAAAGGCGTAAAGCTTCCCACAGCACAGATTAAAATAGCCAACTTATTTAATACTTTCATTTTATTACCTCTGTGCCATAGTGGTTTGCGTTGCGCATTTCACCTCACCCACCCACGCCGCGCCGCGTGCTTTTTCCAGATCGAGATCGGCTTCACAAACGCTGCCATTGGCTGAAATTAGCGTGATGACCGGATATTTTTTATCAATATCGATAGCAAACTCACCCTTTTCATCGGTACGTGTTTTCCCGATGTGGTTATGAATATCGGTATTTGCAGCTAACTGCCCATCAGGGTAACGAATACGCCCAAACACGGTGACCATGCTTTTCACTTCAGGGCTAATGACACCAACGTTACCCGGATATAGCGTCAGTTCCTGCTTGCGTCCTGAAACAATATCGAAGCTGTCCTCAGAGTTTTTATCATTGAGGATTTCCAGCTTGTACTGGGCATAGGGCGGCAGTGCAATGAAATTTGATTTACCGCTGAGAAGATAATTACGATTGTTAATCTTCGCCGCCAGTTTACCCTCACCGGTCAAATCTGTTTTCACGATGACACCTGACCGTTGCCTCTCTTTACTCAGACCGAAGTCTTTCCCAGCCCACGCCAGAGAGCCTTGAGAAGAGAAGTTCATATTGGTGGAGTTATCCGCGGAACGCGTTACCGATACGGTACCGGCGTTATATTTCGTGTCATAACTCAAATTGCCGTTTATCGAATAGTTGTTGTCGTAATATTGTTCACCACTCAGACGGGTTGACGCCGCCAGGCCGACTGATTTAATGGGGCCTTCAGTATACTGCTTACGCGCGCTGATATTCCCCTGGGTGCTGCCATAGCGATCCCGGGAGACCCCCATGCTCAACCAGGAAGCCAACGGCAACGATAAATCCAGGCTGACATAACGTTCCTGTCGCCCATCGTCATTTCGGTTGTTGTAGTAATAACGCTGGATCCCTGCACGCAGTCCAACCGAGGCATATCTGCCTGAATAAAGGGTCGTGCTGTAGTCCAGGTTACGGTATTTATTGCCTGAATAGCGATTCTCCGTCTGGCTAACGGTGAGCGAACCGCCATGAGGAATAAACTTTCCGATATTCAGCGTGCCGCCAATGGAATAATTGTCACGTTCCTGCACGGGCAAACGATCGCCAATTTTACTGTCTTCACGAGATGCCCAGAGAGAGCCATACCCCTCAAGCACATTGAGATTAATGTTACTGATGTTTCGCCATGACGAATCGTTCGCTACCAGCGTCTGAGTGCCAATGCTTACGTATTCATTTACATTGAGCGTGACATCCGTTTCATTAACCGCATTGTTGTCAAAACCGTAGAGCGTGGATTTCAGACCCAGTCCCGACAATACCGCCAGCGTTACCGATGCGGCCCCGCCAGCAATCCATGTCTGCTCGCTGCCCAAATCCTGATAATGATTTCGCTTATAGCTCACACGATCATAATCCAGTGAGCCGCCAAAAAATTGCCACGAGAGCTGATCAATTCCGGCTGCTTGTTGGCGGGCAAAGATTTTATTTACCCTGCTGATACGACTATTAATTGTCCGGCCATTGACCACGATATCTACCGTAACGTCATAAACTCCATACGGGAAACGACTGGTATCAATTTCATAGCTGCCCATATTAAAGTTCTGCACGCTGAGCAATCGCCCGTCACGAAAGACATGAACCTCGCCAGCGGCTGGCAAAAATACGGTAATCGGCGTGAGCGAAAGCGCGGTATTTTCAACAACCGTACTTCCTTTATTTCCATAGCTCACACCGTAAATTTTACCGCCGTTCAGCGCATTCAGGCTGGCAATAGACTGGACATTCCAGGTGTCAAGCATCCCAAGCGCCAGTCGATACCCGTTATAATCGCGCTCATACATCGCCCGATAGAGTTTGCTGGTGCCATTGCTGTCGCCTATACCGTAAAACGAACCGTTAATGTTGATATGGTGCTCACGCAGCGATGTTGTATTGTCTACCGTCAGATAGCTGCGAGTACTGCTGCCGTTGTGATAATCGTTGTAGTAGGTACCAAAGTTATAATTCAGGACATTGGAGAGCGTCTCCACACTGGAAGGCCCAAGCAGACTGCTGCGTGCGACAATAGCTTCAGTTAGCGCATCTTTACTAACAATCATCTCCAGATGAAATGAAGAGACGTTAAGCTGCAGGCGTGCATTAGCCGATAGCTCGATATTGGTATTATCGTGAAACTTCACATCACGAATTTTTTCCACCAATGCGCGGGTTTTTCCAGATAACACGGCATTATTAGGTAATTCAGTAAGCGTCAGGGATTTAACGGTAATATTACCATCAACAAGCGAAATTACCGCATCGGCAATTTTTTGCTGACTTTTCTCGTCAGTCTCGTTGTAGCGAATATATACCGGTACCGTCATTCCCTGCTCCAGTGAACGGGCGAAAGCGCTGGGAATAACGTAATTACCCACTTTTACTGGGGCTGCATGTGAAAATCCTGGTGTCAACGCAAGAAAAAGGCAAAAGCTACCGCCGACAATGTTTTTTGTTGTCATATGCATCCTTACATTCCGGTATTTTATTTATCCCGTACAGATGGCTGCAATCGACCATCACTTCACTGTAATAAACTGCTTACCGTGCCAGATACCGATCCGTGAACGGCTATTATTAATATCGGTAAACTGTAATTTTATTTTCGTACCTGGCATAATGTAATAACGTTCGCGACAGCCTCGTCCTCGATCGCGGGCCTTCTCTTTACACGTGCCATAGGCGATCACTCGAAACGAAACATTGCCAGTATTGGTAATAACATCGCCATTTCGGTTATATTCAAAACGCTCCTTTCTCGGCGCAACCACCAAAATAGTTCCAATTTCAGCCGACGCTGTTGCAACCGCCATTTTATTGGCCCGGGTTTCCGCGCTCTCGGTAACCGGTTCATCAATCCATTGCAGACGATAATAACGCTCAACATCATCTGCTGGTCCTTTATAGAAAAAGCGAAATACATCCTTCGCCTGACCAGGAAGAATAAGGTTGGCAGGTGTAGAAAGTAACTCTCCGGAATTAACAGGCTTTATTTCGACTCCGCCAGCTAAAGGTGATGACAATTGTTTTACCGAAACACTGACATAACGCGCCGCATCAGTCGTATTGGTAATTTCTTTCGATAATGAACTCTCAGCAGAAGTCATTATCGATGTAATTTCACCAACATTAATTGCCCATCCGGGAAAAGATACTACTAACCCTACCAACATCGCTGTCGGTAAATATTTTTTCATGACACCATTCCTGATAAATTCGGGAGATAAAATTCTCCCGAATTTTTTATTACTTAGGTAGTCGTCCAGGTTGCATTGAACTGTACTTTTACATCACCAGTCCAATAGCCGTCTGGCAGGGCAGAGTAATCCGTTACTGCCTGGGTACCATCAGAAGTCGCTGACGTGATGGTGAATTTGAAGTTGGATTGATCGCTGACACGAGCAGCACCGTTATAAGCGCCATCAGCCATCAGGCTTTCAAGACCAGAAGTCGAGCTGGAGTTGACCAGGACAGTATCTGAAGACTTAGTCAGCGCGGTGCCATTCCATGCCACTCCTACGTTCAGGGTAGATGCATCACCACTGGCGTTGGTCAGAGTGTTGCTAATGATCTGCGCAGTCAGCTCAAAATCAGTTGCCGTCTCCTGGCCCTGAATAGTCACATCAAAAGCACCGTCCTGAGAGTTGAAGGCATTCAGTCCTTCAGCATACTGGAAAGTCAAAGAGTTTAGCGGGGTGACAACCAACATGCTGGTGGTATCTTTTGTTGCCGTCGCATCCCACGAGGCAGTTGCAGAAGCAGTAACATCTGCCATTGCATTTGCCGCAACAAATACAGAAGCCAGAGAGGTTACTAATAATAGTTTTTTCATTTTTATCTTCTCCTAAGAACAAACTCACCACCGAGTCTTATTATTAAGTCACTCCAGCGGTTCCATTAATTGCGAGCCAGAATTGCCGCGCAAAAAAATTATCATTTGAATTAAGTAACATCTCAACAAACCCTGAAACGCAGAAATTACAAAAGACTAAGAATTTTCTTACACAAATAGTCTTCCAGGAACTTTCCCAAGATATATTTACTCAAAATAAGCCGCATTTCAGAATTATTAACCACACAAATAAGTCGAACCAAACAATTCATCTTTTTTATGTTTTTGATAAATATCAAAAAGGTCATACAAATAAAACCCTAATAAAATCCTTACAAAACATAAAGATAATTAAAATATTTATATCTTTTCTAAAATGCTGACTATTTGTTACAACTTTGATAAATTTTCATCTTCACAAGAAAATTCTCATAAAACTTTCGTTTGAAGGGGAATATTCTTATAAACAAAGCAAAAATCTGGAGGATTAATACTCGAATTGATAATTATTTCACACAAATAAAACCAGGAATTTTCCATATAAAAAGAATATTCCTGGTATTGCAAGAAAAAAATCATATTCATAAAAGCGAGAATTAGATGAAGCTTTTCAAACCGAGATAACTATTAAGTGTTACCGTACGTACACGATGTAAGGTAATCAAATCTTGTTGTTCGAGTGATTTTAATGAACGGCTGACGGTTTCAATTTTAAGATCGAGATAACTGGCAATTTCTTCCCGGGAAAAAGGCAATCGAAGCGTCGTTTCCGGTCTGCCAATACGCAAATGCATCTCGTAAAACTCCACCAGGAAAGCGGCGATTCTGGCCTCCGCGTGTTTATTCGCATAACGCCGCAATTTCTCAACAATGAACCCATTATCTCTGCACAGAAACTTGATGACTGCTGCGGCAACTGAAGGATCCTTCTCTGCGACCTTGAACAACCGCGCGATGTCGATATGGCAAACTTCCGCAGTCGTTGCAGCCCTGATGGTGGTCAGATACGTTCTCCCTTCGACAGCATCCAGCGCCATGATATCCCCTGGAACATAAAAGCGGCTGATAAAAACGTTATCGCCACATTCCACGCTGGACTTGCAATACCCCTCATGAATCACAAAAAGCATCTCTGCGGCTTCATCCTGCCGAGCGAGAATCTCACCGGCTTTAAACTTCCTTCTTTTGTCTATTAACTTGTACTCATTATCACGATCAATAGCAGCTCCCTTTGGACACAGCGAACAATGGCGGGGTGGGAACGGATTGCCGAGCGGCACAACAGGAATACTAAGTTTGTGAATATCCGATTTCACGCAACAACTCCTCATAAAAATGAGACTGATTCTAATAGAACAAGCGTGGGGAACAATACGTGAACCGCAGACCAGGAAAATTCATTCCAGACAGGGAAAATTCTGTGCTGGCTTACTTTCTGGCACAAACGAGAATATGAATAAATATAGTCTGCTGCGGATGATTAAAAACGCAGAGCTCAAACGAACGCGGGTATGGCGAAGAAGGTTAAAACAAACCGGGCGATGCATTACTGGCCTTGCGAATCAAACGCCTGTTTTGCATCACCCGGTTTCAATTACGCGCGAATGGTATCATCTCCGAAGCCAATCCACTTGTATGTGGTCAGTGCTTCCAGTCCCATTGGGCCACGCGCGTGCAGTTTTTGCGTACTCACCGCCACTTCAGCCCCCAGTCCAAACTGGGCGCCATCGGTAAAACGGGTGGAAGCATTCACGTATACGGCAGAAGAATCAACTTCATTCACGAAACGGTTGGCGTTGCTGAGCGTGCGCGTCAGGATAGCGTCGGAGTGTTGGGTACCATGTTCGCGAATGTGCGCGATAGCGCCATCCATATTTTCGACCACCACAACGTTCAGATCCAAAGACAGAAACTCGTTATCGAGCTCTTCCGGTTTCAGCGGCACCAGTTTGGCTGGGCCATGCAGTACCTGCATCACGATTTCGTCGCCGTGCAGCGTAACACCGCTTTCCGCCATCTTGTCGCTTAACGCAGGCAGGAAACGCTCAGCGATATCCTGATGCACCAGCAAGGTCTCCACGGTATTGCAGGTGCTCGGACGCTGGGTTTTGGCATTGACGATAATCTTCAGCGCAGGCGCGATTTCAGCAGAATCATCCACATAAATATGACACACGCCAATGCCGCCGGTGATGACCGGGATAGTCGACTGCTCGCGGCACAGCTTGTGCAGGCCCGCGCCACCGCGCGGGATCAGCATATCGATGTACTTATCCATACGCAGCATTTCAGCGACCAGCGCGCGATCCGGATTGTCGATTGACTGCACCGCTGCTGCGGGTAAACCGCAGGCTTCCAGCGCCTTTTGGATCACCGCCACGGTCGCAGCGTTAGTCCGGTAAGTCTCTTTCCCGCCGCGCAGGATCGCCGCATTACCGGTTTTCAGGCACAGGGAGGCAACATCAACGGTAACGTTAGGACGCGCTTCATAAATCACGCCAATCACGCCCAACGGGACGCGACGACGCTCAAGACGCAGTCCGCTATCCAGCAGGCCCCCGTCAATCACCTGCCCGACAGGGTCAGCAAGATTACACACCTGACGCACGTCGTCAGCAATCGCTTTCAGACGCGCAGGGGTCAATGCCAGGCGGTCGAGCATTGCTTCGCTCAGACCATTTTCACGCGCCTGTTCTACATCCTGCTTGTTAGCGCTAAGGATACTTTCCATTTGCGCTTCCAGCTCATCGGCTATTTTTTCCAGCACGCGATTTTTTTCGCGGCTGGAGAGCAGCGCCAGCTTGTATGACGCAGCTTTGGCAGCAATGCCCATTTGTTCCAGCATATGCCTGTTCCTTAACGGGTAATCATGTCGTCGCGATGGACAGCAACCGGGCCGTATTCATAGCCGAGGATGGTGTCAATCTGCTGTGAGTGGTGTCCGGCAATACGGCGGAGCGCGTCGCTGTTATAGCGGGTCACGCCGTGGGCGATATCGCGCCCTTCGAGATTGCAGATACGAATCACTTCACCACGAGAAAAGTTGCCTGTCACGCTTTTAATGCCTTTTGGCAGTAATGAACTGCCACGTTCCAGAATCGCTGCGGTCGCGCCCTCATCGACGGTAATTTCCCCGGCAGGCGGCGCGCCGAAAATCCAGCGTTTACGGTTTTCCAGTGGAGAGGCCTGAGCATGAAAACGCGTTCCAACGGAAACGCCTTCCATCACATCGCCAATCACGCCTGGCTTGCTGCCTGCGGCAATGATGGTGTCAATCCCTGCGCGGCACGCGACATCAGCGGCCTGCAATTTCGTGCCCATACCACCCGTTCCCAGGCCAGAAACGCTGTCGCCGGCAATGGCGCGCAACGCATCGTCAATACCGTGAACGTCTTTGATCAGCTCCGCCTGCGGATTGGTGCGCGGATCGGCTGTGAAAAGTCCCTGCTGATCGGTCAGCAACAGTAGCTTATCGGCTCCGGCCAGAATTGCCGCCAGCGCCGAGAGATTGTCATTATCGCCGACTTTAATTTCGGCGGTCGCCACCGCGTCATTCTCATTGATGACAGGAACGATGTTGTTGTCCAGCAGCGCGCGTAACGTATCGCGGGCATTAAGGAAGCGCTCACGGTCTTCCATATCCGCACGCGTCAGCAGCATCTGCCCGATATGGATACCGTAAATAGAGAACAGCTGTTCCCACAGTTGAATCAATCGGCTCTGCCCTACCGCCGCCAACAGCTGTTTCGAGGCTATCGTCGCCGGAAGCTCAGGGTAACCAAGATGC
This sequence comes from Citrobacter sp. S55_ASV_140, assembly GCF_018919505.1. Classification (NCBI taxonomy): domain Bacteria; kingdom Pseudomonadati; phylum Pseudomonadota; class Gammaproteobacteria; order Enterobacterales; family Enterobacteriaceae; genus Citrobacter; species Citrobacter sp. S55_ASV_140. The sequence continues at coordinate 3,832 of NZ_JAHLQZ010000062.1, read as the reverse complement.
TCACGCCCGGCGGCGATCGCGCCTGAGGTAACGATAACAATACGATGCCCTGCGGCATGAAGCTGCGCGCACTGGCGAACCAGTTCTACGATATGGGCGCGGTTCAGGCGGCGCGATCCGCCCGTTAACACACTGGTGCCAAGTTTTACCACCAGCGTCTGGCTGTCACTCATGATTCTCTGCCATTCAAAATTGGGGAAAATGATATCAAACGAACGTTTTAGCAGGACTGGCCCCGGTTGCCAACAGCCAGCGCACAAAGCATGAAATTTTATTGCGCAGGATCAGCAAGCGTAGCGGCAGATTTTGACGCATTTATTACAGAAACATAAAAACACTCTTTTTTAAAAATATTCTTACTTTGTCATAAAACGTTCATTGCCAGACGTTAAAAACCTTCCTGTCTTTTAACGGGGATCACACCCAGTGAATATTAGCGCGTACTTTTAATCAGGAATGAAAATGAAAAAGAGCACTCTGGCATTAGTGGTGATGGGGATTGTGGCGTCGGCATCCGTACAGGCAGCTGAAGTGTATAACAAGAACGGTAATAAACTGGATCTGTATGGCAAAGTTAAAGCCATGCATTACATGACGGATTATGACAGCAAGGACGGCGACCAAAGCTATATCCGTTTAGGCTTTAAGGGCGAAACGCAAATTAATGATGAACTGACGGGTTATGGTCGCTGGGAAGCAGAGTTCGCAGGCAATAAAGCTGAAAGTGATTCCAACCAGCAAAAAACACGTCTGGCCTTTGCCGGTCTGAAATTAAAAAATCTTGGCTCGTTTGATTATGGTCGTAACCTGGGCGCGCTGTACGATGTAGAAGCGTGGACTGATATGTTCCCGGAGTTCGGCGGCGATTCTTCTGCACAGACCGATAACTTTATGACCAAACGCGCCAGCGGCCTGGCGACTTACCGTAACACCGATTTCTTCGGCGTCGTGGATGGCCTGGATCTCACCCTGCAATATCAGGGTAAAAACCAGGACCGCGATGTGAAAAAACAGAACGGCGATGGTTTTGGTACATCCGTTACCTATGACTTTGGCGGTAGCGATTTCGCCGTAAGCGGCGCTTATACCAACTCCGATCGTACCAATCAGCAGAATCTGCAAACTCGCGGTACGGGCGATAAAGCAGAAGCCTGGGCAACGGGTTTAAAATATGATGCTAACGATATCTATATTGCGACGTTCTATTCTGAAACGCGCAATATGACGCCGATTTCCGGCGGCTTCGCCAATAAAACGCAGAACTTCGAAGCGGTTGTTCAGTACCAATTTGACTTTGGTCTGCGTCCGTCACTGGGTTATGTGCTGTCAAAAGGTAAAGATATTGAAGGCGTCGGCAATGAGGATCTGGTGAATTATATCGACGTTGGCGCCACGTATTATTTCAACAAAAATATGTCCGCGTTTGTCGATTATAAAATCAACCAGCTGGATAGCGACAATAAACTGGGCATCAACGATGATGATATCGTTGCCGTCGGTATGGTTTATCAGTTCTGATTTAGGATAAAAAATGCCGGATGGGGTTGCGCCGCCATCCGGCATTTTACTGTTCATTATGCGGTTAATTTAACCGGCTCATCTTTAAAATCGTCAGCAGGCTCCAGCGCCAAATCCAGCGACGTTAACAACCCACGTAATTTTTCATGAAACTCACGTAAGGTGTATTCCAGTCGCTCTAGCACTTCAGTCTCTTTCACCGGCACCGCCGTCCAGTTGCCATCTTTATCAAACAAACCAAACTGATAGCTGTAGGTAAAGCGTTTTTCCTGCGCCTCAATCTCCATCCACCAGCCCCAGAACTCGCGTTTCTCAGGGGCGGGTTTCACGTTGACGCAAACAGCCAAACAATCGAAAAAAAAGCGATTATCTTCGCACTGTCCTTCCCGGATGTACGGGCCAAGCGCGGTGAATTTCTTGATCAATCTACTTTTCGGATGCCCACTCGGTAACGTCATTACGATCTCCTTAGGTGAAGCTCCTGTTTTACCAAATCGATAAAATTTAGCAAACTTTTAACACAATCTCTGATTGATCCACTTGGTTATTTCTTGCAGTCCTTTGTCAAAATTGCGATACACCGGATTGAATGGAATCTCCAGCAGCTTACCGTCAGAAGATGACGAGGTGATTAAACGCGACTCCTCTTCGGGGCTAAATGGGTCGTTTTTCCAGAAGCCTGACAGCATTGGCGTCGGGCAGCGTCGACCGAGCAGTCCCTGCACTTTTAATGAATAGCGATTAAGCTCTACGCGCAGCGCTTCATCGGAAGCGTCGTGCATCCCCAGGCGGCTGGCCAGAACGTCAAGATACATTTCCGGGACGCTTGCCTGACGCTGCGGGTCACTCAGCAGCGCATGCACAACCGGTCCCAGGCAGGCCACCGCCTTCAGCCGTGACGACTCCAGATACGCCAGGCGTACCGCTACGTTAGCGCCAAAACGGAAACCGAAGGCCGCCACGCGGGTGTGATCCACCCACGGGACATTAGGCAGCGCCTTTAATACATGCTGATGCAGCAGGCTGGAATCCTGAGTCAGTTTCCATTTTGATGAGAATCCGACCGACGGCATATCCAGCGTCAACATGGCAATACCGCGCGGAGCAAAGTAGCGCTCATACAGCGTGTAGTAGTCCGTTTGCATGGAATCGAGACCGCCGCACATCAGTACCGTCGGGAACGGACCATCGCCTTTTGGCATATGCAGGAAGCCGGTTATCGGCGCGCCGCCAGCGACCGCAAATTCCATCTCACGCAGCGTGCCCGGCAGCCGTTGAGCGGCTTCTTCATAGGCGCGATTAGCCAGAGCCTGCGCCTGCTCTGCCAGCTCATCGCCTTTCAGGTGCGGATAAGCGGCAATGTTGTACAGCGTAGAGGCATGCAGCCAGTGGCGTCCGCTTAACTGCGGATCCTCCTCCATAGACGCTTTCTGTTGCCATTCCATCGCCTGCTTTGCCCACTCATAGATCCAGTTCCCGCCACGATAGCCAATGACCGTATCGTAGAGCTCTTTATCCGTACGTTCGGCTTCGCTCATCACGATACGCGCCTGTACTTCGAGGATTTCACGCGGATCGATGCCGCGCCAGATCCACATCAGACGATTCACCATGCGATACCAGTGCGGGATTGTTTTGCCATCCAGGGCAGATTGTACGGACGGCTGCGCGCCGTGATTAAAACGACGAACCAGCGTAGACGTTTCAGGGTGTTTGAAGCGGGGTTTGAACAGGACTTCGCTGAGGTTAGCTTGTGACATTCTTGCAGCCTCCATGAATACTCATTAAGGCATAGTGTAACCTGATGGGGATTAATAAAGAACAACGCCCGGCAAAGCCAGGCGTTGAAAGCGCTGTTGATTAGCGACCAGAGATCGGCGGGACAAACACTACGCCCATATCCCACGGCTGCTCAATCCAGGTATCCTGAGGGATATCAACAATATAATCATTTACCAGCGGACGACCTGCCGGCTTAGCGAAAATAGTGACGAAATGCGCTTTAGGATACATTTCGCGGATCGCAACCGCGGTGCCGCCGGTGTCAACCAGGTCGTCGATGACGATAAAACCTTCACCGTCGCCTTCAGCACGCTTAAGCACTTTCAGCTCGCGCTGGTTGTCGTGATCGTAGCTGGAGATGCATACGGTATCGACATGACGAATACCCAATTCACGCGCCAGCAATGCGCCCGGCACCAGACCACCACGGCTAACGGCAATAATGCCTTTCCATTGTTCAGAAGGCATCAAGCGGCTTGCCAGTTTACGTGCATGGATCTGCAACATGTCCCAGGTGACGACGTATTTTTCG
>NZ_JAHLQZ010000061.1:0-21172 GCF_018919505.1 Citrobacter sp. S55_ASV_140 | reverse complement strand
TGTCTTTACTCATGTAGTAGATGGCTGGCGTCACGTTAGCACCCAAATCATCCATCAACTTTTGATTGATATTGAGTATCTTCATCTGCTCGGGCGGGAGAGAGGCAGGAATTTCCAGCTTCATTTTGCCGCCGGAGGCTTCATAGTCATGCCAGGTTTTGGCCGGATCTTTTGTCGACAAGATTGCGGCAGCTGTTGCCGGGCTTTCAGGTTTGATTACGCCCACCAGTAGCGTACGCAACTGAACTTTACCGGAATCGACCCACGGACGCGCCTGCTGCCAAAACTGTTTGCAATAAGGGCAGAAGGGATCGGCGAACACGTAGACAATCACCGGGGCCTCTTTCTTACCATCCAGAATCCATGAGGCTTTTTCCATTCGCTGCCACATCTCGCGCCCTGCTGGGGCATAGATCTCTTTTTCTATCAGTGCATTACTGAGGTTTTCACCTTTCTCATTGTACATGTAGCCTGAGATAGCATGTTTGCCGTCGGGCGTGACGTAGATAGTGACGCCCATATCCTGATATTTACCCAGATAACCTTTCATTCCGCCAGGAGCATCGAAAGGTTTCAGAATAGTAATGCCCTGTTTCTCAATGGCTTTAACAGGGGCAGGTAGCTCTTCAGCATGAACGATAGCGGGAAGTAAGGATAAGAGTAAGGTACGCTTGAACATTGATTTTCCTTATAAAATCAGAAGGAAAGGGGACTGAATTGCAAAACCTATCACAGCCATAGGTAAGATCGACAGTCTGTCGATTGCCCTTTCTTTAGTTGGGTGATGTAATCCCAATCGCTGTTACGACCTTTGTTAAGGTAATGTAGAGCGCAACACATAGCCAGTTCTGCTGGTACTGAAGTTACCTGCGGGTAGCTCGGGTAATGAGGCTCCCTGCAAAGGGGGCCTTTTTTACTTTTGTCTTTTAGGTTCGATTGAGGAAGTTGTTAGTTAACGCTTATTGATTTGATAAAGGAAACGCATTAGCCCTTGGAAGAGATTTTCGTTAACTTATCTCTCAACGAAAACACGGAGGAAGTACAGATGTCTTTGATTAATACCAAAATTAAACCTTTCAAAAACCAGGCGTTCAAAAACGGTGAGTTCATCGAAGTAACCGAGAAAGATACCGAAGGTCGCTGGAGCGTCTTCTTCTTCTATCCGGCTGACTTCACCTTCGTATGCCCGACCGAACTGGGCGACGTTGCAGACCATTATGAAGAACTGCAGAAACTGGGCGTAGACGTTTACTCTGTTTCTACCGATACCCACTTTACGCACAAAGCATGGCACAGCAGCTCTGACACCATCGCAAAAATCAAATATGCAATGATCGGCGACCCGACTGGCGCCCTGACCCGTAACTTCGACAACATGCGTGAAGATGAAGGTCTGGCTGACCGCGCAACCTTCGTTGTTGACCCGCAGGGTATCATCCAGGCAATCGAAGTTACCGCTGAAGGTATCGGCCGTGATGCGTCCGACCTGCTGCGCAAAATTAAAGCCGCACAGTATGTTGCATCCCACCCAGGTGAAGTTTGCCCGGCTAAATGGAAAGAAGGTGAAGCGACACTGGCTCCATCTTTAGACCTGGTTGGTAAAATCTAAGCTAATTTGTAGGCCGGATAAACATAGTGCATCCGGCATTCCACAGGCGCAAATTTGCGCCTGTTTCATTCCAGCACCATGACGCAAGTTGCATTAATGCAGTCCCGCGAAGTCGGCTTGCATGATGATGTTTTCAGAGAGGGAAGAAGAATGCTCGACACAAATATGAAAACCCAGCTCAGGGCTTACCTTGAGAAACTGACCAAACCTGTTGAGCTGATTGCTACGCTGGATGACAGCGCTAAATCGGCAGAAATCAAGGAACTGCTGACTGAAATTGCTGAACTGTCAGAAAAAGTCACCTTCACAGAAGACAATACTCTGGCAGTGCGTAAGCCATCGTTCCTGATTACCAATCCTGGCTCTCACCAGGGGCCGCGCTTTGCGGGTTCTCCGCTGGGCCATGAATTTACCTCGCTGGTGCTCGCGCTGTTGTGGACCGGTGGTCATCCGTCAAAAGAGGCGCAGGCGTTGCTGGAGCAGATCCGCGATCTCGACGGTGATTTTGAATTTGAAACCTATTATTCACTCTCCTGCCATAACTGTCCGGACGTGGTGCAGGCGCTGAACCTGATGTCGGTACTGAACCCACGCATTAAACATACGGCGATTGACGGCGGTACGTTCCAGAATGAAATCACCGATCGTAACGTGATGGGCGTTCCGGCGGTATTTATGAACGGTAAAGAGTTCGGCCAGGGTCGCATGACGCTGACTGAGATCGTGGCGAAGGTGGACACCGGCGCAGAGAAACGTGCGGCTGAAGAGTTGAACAAGCGTGATGCTTATGACGTACTGATTGTTGGTTCTGGCCCTGCGGGAGCGGCTGCGGCGGTGTACTCTGCACGTAAAGGTATCCGCACCGGTCTGATGGGCGAACGTTTTGGCGGTCAGGTTCTGGATACCGTTGATATTGAAAACTATATCTCGGTACCGAAAACCGAAGGCCAGAAACTGGCTGGCGCGCTGAAAGCACACGTTGATGACTATGATGTTGATGTGATCGACAGCCAAAGCGCCAGCAAACTGGTTCCTGCGGCGCAGGAAGGTGGGCTGCATCAGATTGAAACGGCATCCGGCGCGGTGCTGAAAGCGCGCAGCATTATCATCGCGACCGGTGCGAAATGGCGCAACATGAATGTTCCGGGCGAAGATCAGTATCGCACCAAAGGCGTAACTTATTGCCCTCACTGTGATGGCCCACTGTTTAAAGGCAAGCGTGTGGCGGTGATTGGCGGTGGTAACTCCGGTGTTGAAGCCGCTATCGACCTGGCGGGCATCGTGGAACATGTGACGCTGCTGGAGTTTGCTCCTGAAATGAAGGCCGATCAGGTGCTGCAGAATAAACTGCGTAGTCTGAAAAACGTCGACATCATTTTGAATGCGCAAACGACAGAAGTAAAAGGCGATGGCAGCAAAGTCACTGGGCTCGAGTATCGTGACCGCGTGAGCGGCGATGTTCACAGTGTAGAACTGGCAGGTATTTTTGTTCAGATTGGTCTGCTGCCGAACACCAACTGGCTGGAAGGCGCCGTTGAACGTAACCGCATGGGTGAAATTATCATTGATGCGAAGTGCGAAACCAGCGTGAAAGGTGTTTTCGCTGCAGGTGACTGCACAACCGTACCCTATAAGCAGATCATCATCGCGACAGGCGAAGGCGCGAAAGCCTCGTTAAGCTCCTTTGATTATCTGATTCGCACCACAGTAGCATAAAAAAGTAAGACTCACCTGCAATGCCAAAACCGCCAGTCATCCGCTGGCGGTTTTTTATTTCGCTAAAGCGCGCACAACATGCTGACCTGCCATGTGAACCGTCAAAATGTGTACCGCCACAACCCATGTTGGTTGCACCAGGTATAGGCTGAAAACCCTCGTTTGCAGTTGAATTTACACTGTTTCCCTTTACAGATTGGGCGATCGCAATAAACATAAGCATCATTGCCCGCGAGTGCAAAAGTGGCTTCTGGCGGCGCGCCTGGCGGCAGATATTTAAATTGCCCCCCCTGAAAGGTGTAAATAAAGATCCACTCCAGATAGTGATCTACCGTCATTGGATGCGCCGGATTACCTACCGTTACGGAAAGCGTATTTGATTCAAATCCCCCGGAAATGGTCATCAGCGGTTGATGCTGTTGGGCGAGCGCATCGGTAGTAGTGGCATCATTAACCCGTAACGCGACGAGTGTTTTTCCACAGCAGGTTATCGGGGATGTTGCGTCACGTATAGCCATGGTGACAAGGAACGCCCCACACTGAGGACAACGGTAGAAGTTCGGGTTAGGGCGGATAAAAGTGGGTTTGGTACTGTTTTTAATCCGGTTTGATACCCTGCGTACATTGCGGGAATGTTCGGAAACAGTATGAGTGAGAGACATAACGCGCTCCTTCTTACGCCGAGGTTGTTAGACCAGTCGTTTCTTGCGAGAGGGATGCCAGACGCTGGAGAATATCCTGTCGGAGAATGTATTTTTGAATTTTGCCTGAGGCCGTACGCGGTAATTTGTCTATAACAACCAGATATTCCGGGTATTTATATTTTGCGATACGCCGTTGAGCGAAAAACGCGATGATATCAGCCAACTGAAGCGTTTTTTGTGGATGACTCAGCACGACATAAGCGCAAGAACGTTCACCCAGGCGTTTATCTGGCATGCCCACCACAGCGGCATCGTGGATATCCGGATGAAGCAGCAGAATATCTTCTATTTCGCGACTACTGATGTTTTCACCGCCACGAACAATAACGTCCTTTTTTCGGCCAGTAATTTTGATATAGCCGTCTTTATCCATCCGGCAATAGTCGCCGCTGTAATACCACCCGTCGTCGTCAAGTACCTGGTCGGTCAGTTCCGGTTCATCAAGATAGCCGACAAAAACATTGGGGCCGCGAGAGGCTTCTTCGCCCTCATTATTTTCCGCCAGAGTCATCTTCTTCTGGTCGACCACTCTGATTTCAACGCCTGCAGCGGCTCTGCCATCCGTGTTCATTTGATGAGTCAGAGAGTCATGCGGTCGCACTATCGCATGGGGAGCACTTTCTGTACTTCCGTATACGCCAAGGAGTTGAATCCCTGCCTGGTGACATTCCTGCAGAAGTTTTCCTGGGATTGTGGTTCCCCCGCACAGAAAGAAGCGAAGAGAAGAGAGACTGCTGCGCTGTGCTTTGGAAGCATACAGCAGATCGCACACGAACGGTGTTGCCCCCATGATGCAGGTGCAGCGCTCTTGCGCCAGTAATGCCAGGCACTCTTGCGGAGAAAATATGTCCATCAACACGCTGCTGGCGCCCGTTAAAAAAGGGGCGGTCACGCCATGCAGAAATCCTGTTGCATGGGCTAGCGGAGCGGGCATGAGAATCGAATCCGTCCAGTTTATATTGAGCGCAGCGCAGAAGGTTCGTTCACTGGCGATGATGGTATTGTGCGTCAGCATCACGCCTTTGGGATGACCTTCCGTACCGGAAGTAAAAAGAACTGCCGCCAGATCGTCGCTATGCGTTAGGACGTGATGCGCTATTGGCGGAGAATCATTGAGGATCTGGCTTAGAACGGGGCCAGTGGGCGCAGGCGCCAGCTTATCAACCGCCACCACCTTCTCAAGCCAGGGCAGATCGGAACGGAGTGCGGCGATCCTATCTGCCGGGTTGTCGTTTTTAAAACTCGTTGGTGTAAACAGTATCCGGGCCCGGGATTTATTGAGTATCCAGGTCAGTTCACACTCCCTGAAAGCAGGCAGGAGCGGGACGATCACGGCTCCGCTTTTCAGACAGGCCAGATAAATTATCGTGAATTCACACCAGCCGGGCAACTGGAGCGCCACGCGATCGCCCGGGCGGATACCGGCATCGATGAGCCAGGACGCCAGCCGTCCCGCGGCAATATCCAGCGCTTTATAAGTATAGTTATCCCCCCGATTATCGGTGACCGCCACTTTGTCTGCATACGCTTTGGCCGACAGGGACCAGTAATCGGCTAATGTCGCATCTCCCCAGTGGCCCTGTTGCCGGTATTGCGCTTTACGCTCGGCATTGATTTTTAGGTTCGTTGTCATTGGTTATGTCTCAGACTGAGTTCTTTTTTTGCAATACATCGCCAGTGCGCCAGCCAGTAGCGGCAGAGGCAAAAACAGAAAGACGTCACTGAATGTCCAGCCTGCTGCGAGCATGAGCGAACCCACGCCTGCGCTGGTAATCGCGCCCAGCCGACCAATGCCCGTCGCCCAACCAACGCCGGTTGCCCGTATTGAAGTCGGGTAAAAGTGCGCAGCCAGTGCATAGCAACCGGGGTTGATCCCGTTGAGAGTGAAGCCAAGAATAAGAACCAGGGCATAGAGCAGGAAAAGCGAAGGGGTGAACAGCCCCAGAACTAATGCGCCGCATATGCTGCCTGACAGCGTCAGAATAATCGCCTCGTGTTTGCCCCAACGATCCATTTCAATACCAATGCAAAAATTGCCTATCATGCCGCCTATCTGAAAGACAGACCCCATAATGACGGCCTGGGAGAGCGTAAGTCCGGCATCTTTTATCATCAGGGGTAACCAGCTGGATAAAAGGTAAACGCTGAAGAGTCCGACAAAAAGCGTCAACCACAGCGCCACCGTTCCCAGCGTGTAAGGGGGATGCAGCAGTGACTTTGCCGTGCTGGCGCGGGCTTTTTGCGGCTCGGTGGTGTAAAAACGCGTATCTTTGTCTGCAATTCCGGGAATAAACAGATTTAGCAGGCGAACCAGGCGCGCATCGTTACCGGCGTGCTGCACCAGATACAACATCGATTCAGGTAAACAACGCAGTAAAACCAGTGCCAGCAATAATGGCAAAATGCCGCCTGCGATAAGCACGGCGCGCCAGCCAAACGTTCCGAGCAACTGTTGGCTAAGTATGCCTCCCAGCGCTGCGCCAGAATTAAAGCCGCAATGGATCACCGTTGACAGGCGAGAGCGATAACGGTGGGGGGCGTACTCTGCAACCAGCGTCGTGATGTTGGGCATGGCTGCGCCTAACCCGAGTCCGGTAATAAAACGAAAAAAAGTCAGGCTGGATAAATTCCAGGCCCCGGCAGAAAGCAGGCTGCTGAGACCAAAAAAGACAACTGACCCAATAATTAACTTTTTACGTCCATAGCGGTCAGCTAGCGGGCCAGAAATTAAAGAGCCTGCCGCCAGCCCCAATAATCCACTCATCATGACCGGGCCCAGATCTTGTTTGGATAGTTGCCAGTGATCTATTAATGCCGGAGCAATGTAGCCAATTGCCGTGACATCGAAACCATCAATACCCAGAACAAAAAAACCGAGAAAGACAATAAACCATTGCCGTTTGCTGATGGGGTGTTTGTCTAAAATCGTACTGATATCAATTTGATTCTGTACCGACATGGTCTTCTCCCTGAACCGCGAACACGAGGTATCTCCTGATACGGCGATATGCTGTTTTGCAGGGGGTTAGCCGAAGCGAAATTCAACGCCAAACGTTCCTTGTGGATATTCCCATTTTTGTAGAATGGTGTGTGAACACAGCACCCGGCATGTGCCGCATTCGAGGCAGCCAGCATAATCAAAGTGAATATTGCCAGCGTCATCCTGGCGATATAATCCGGCGGGGCAGGCGAGGATAAGTTTACGGAACTGCTCTGGATCGGGGTTTTCCACCAGGACAATATGGGGATGTCTTTCATCGACCCTGAATTTATTCGTGCCCAATTTCACATCGACGTTCACGGTATTCATAATGCGCGAACTCCTTTAATGCCGTCTTTTAAGAGATTAATTAATCCGATTTTTTTGCCGTGCGCTAATACTGTCGAGCACAGTGAAGCAGGGGCCTTGCCGTTGACGGTAAACAGAGACGCCATGAGATCGGTTGCCATTTGCGGATATTGTTGGAAAATTCGCGGGTTCTCCATCATTGCGGGGAGGCGGCGGTAGTGGCGCATATCGCGTAACACCGCGCTTTTCTCCAGTGCGTTGGGATAAGCCTGGAGTTTTCCTTTACTGAAATCATTGGCATTTTTCGCGGCAATGACCGTTTGCGCCGCCACATTGGCTGCTGTGATGGCGAGATCCATGCCCCGCACGGTATAGCCCAGATTCAGACACATTCCGGCTGCATCACCGACAATCATCACTCCGTTCTCGACTAACGTTGGAACCATATCTATCCCGCCTTCCGGCACCAGATGCGCGGAATATTCCTGTAGCGTACCGCCTTCGATTAGCGGACGGATAGCAGGATGCTGTTTGAAGTCTTCCAGCATTTGCGGCACGGTTTTACGGGCATGCTCGATACCGTCGAGGCCGCATACCAGACCCAGTGAAAGCGTATCGCGATTGGTATACAAGAAACCGCCGCCCATTAATCCGTCTGACGGTGAACCGGCAAACAGCCAGGCGGCGCCTTCGTTACCAGTTAGCCCGAAGCGCTGCTGAATTTGTGCGGATGGCAGTGAAATCACCTCCTTCACACCAACGGCATAATGGTGCGGCGATGATTCTGGCACCATACCGATAGCGCGGCCCAGCAGAGAATTTACACCGTCGGCGAGGAGAACCACATTTGCCTCCAGGGTATCGTCTCCGGCCTGAACTCCCGTCACTCGTCCATTTTGACGGATCAGTGAATCTACTCTGACGCCGGTGATGAACTGAGCGCCAACGGCTTCTGCTTGCGCCATGAGCCAACTGTCAAATGTGCGGCGAAGCACCGTCCATGATTCTGCGACCGGGGCCTGTTGGGGGGGGCTCGCGAGATAGTCCAGCGTGACAGCGCTTTCTGTTGTAAGAAAGGAAATTCGCTCCCTGACTACTTTTCTTTCAACGGGGGCTATATGGGTAAAACCCGGCATAATTTCTTCCAGGCTGTGCGTGTAGAGTCGTCCTCCGGTCATATTTTTACTGCCCGCAGTATCACCACGCTCAATGACCAGCACATCCAGTCCTGCTTTTGCCATTACATAAGCGGCGATGCAGCCTGAGATGCCTGCGCCGACAACAATGGCGTCAAATTTTTCGTCCGACATCGCTTTTGCTCCTGTTGCCGCCATTCGGGATGGCGGCGTTAAATGTTAGTGCTGTAGCAGTTCAGTTAATGCCGGGACGACTTTATATATATCGCCTACCAGCCCGTAGTCGGCGTACTGAAAGATTGGCGCATTCTTATCTTTATTAATGGCGACAATGGTTTTGGCGCCATTACCGCCGACCATGTGCTGTATCTGCCCTGAGATGCCCAGCGCCAGATACACATCGGTTTTAAGCAGTACGCCAGAAACGCCAATGTAACGTTCACGATCCATCCAGTGCTCACCTTCAGCAATGGGGCGAGAGCAGCCGACTTCCGCATTCAGCGCAGCGGCTAAATCCCAGATCATATGCAGATCGTCTTTGGCCGCTAAGCCACGCCCAATACCGACGACACGACGGGCTTTACTGAGATCGATGCTGCTGACCGATTTTGCCCGGCGCGCTTTGCATAAAAGCTCATGTTGCGGTGGGATATAGCTGACGGGTATGGGAGCAAGCTGATGCGGCGCATTTGCTTCCAGCGGCTCGAATGCGCCACTCGAAACGGTCACGATAGCCGTAGGTGTGTTAATTTTTTCCCGACCAAACGCCAGACCGCCATACATTCGATGTTCGGCATACAGTTCGCCATTCTCCAGCGCCAGGCTGGTGGCATCATTAATCAGCGCTGATTGCAGCAGGATGCTAAGTCTGGCCGCCAGGCTTTTTCCTCGTCGGGTTGCCGCCAGCAGGATTAATGTTTCCGTCCTGAGCGCACTGTCGTCTTTTTCGGTATTTTGTATCAGGGCAGCGAGGGTTTCTGCATAGTTTTCTAATCGTTGCTGTTCTGACTTTCCGCTCAGGACGTACACCGCGTCGGCATGTTGTACCTGCAAAGCCTCGCTCTCATCCCAGATGACCGCACTCACGTGTTCACCGAACTGCTTTGCTCCTGCAAGGAGATCCGCGTAACGGTCGGCGCTGTCACTCACTACCCATACCTGATTGATTTTGCTCATTCCAGCTTCTCCGTTGTCTTCAGTTCAGCACTTTATTGAGATACTCTGCCAGGCGAGCGATATCTTCTGCGCCGTCGCCTTCAATGATGATGTGTTTACGTTCTGCCTGCTGCGGGGCATAAATATTGACCATTTCGGCCTCGGGAGACACCGGCGACCAGCCGATGTCATCGGCCGTCCATTGGGTAACGGGCTTTTTCCCTGCGCCGAGAATCGCTTTCATGGAAGGAATACGCGGTTCATTAATATCTGACGTGACGCACAAGACGGCAGGAAGCGGCACATCAATAATCTCTATTTCATTTTCCAGTGTGCGTTCGACCGTAACGTAGCCGTCATGGATTTCAATGTGGCTGACGGCATTGACGGTGGGCAGATGAAGCATTTCCCCGACACGCAGCCCGGTTTGCTGTGCATAGAGATCGCCAGAGCCTTCGCCACACAGCAGCAGATCAAAACCGATTTTCTTCGCTGCTGCGGCAATGACCCGGGAGGTTTCGTGCGCAAGCGCAGTTGACAGCCGCTCGTCGCGCACCAGGTAGAGTCCATGAGGACCTCGGGAGAGCAAATCTTTTCGCAGTTTGGCGTTATCCAGCGCCTGACCGCCAACGCACAGGGCTATGACTTCATCGTTTTCACCGGCCAGCAGGACGGCCTCTTCAATAGCATTGAGGTCGAATGGGCTGATTTTTTCTCCAGCACGCGTTGTGTCCAGTGTTCTGTCGGCGGTGATACTGATGTCTTGTTCTTCCGCGACCAATTTATAACAGGCAAGTAATTTCATGACGTATCCTATTATTTTTCATACTGTTTTAGGATCTGGCGGGCTGAGATATACACCATAATCTCGTCAGTACCGCCACCGATGCGGTTAACACGGGTATCTCGCCAGAAGCGGGATACCCGGCTGTCATTGGTGTAACCAAGGCCACCTAAAATCTGCATCGCATCGTCAATGACTTCACAGGCTGACTGTGCGCAATACAATTTGCACATCGGCGCGGACAGGCGCATGGGTAAATCGTTGTCACATTCCCATGCCGTGCGATAGACCATGTTTTTCATGTTTTGGATTTTTATCGCCATTTGGGTCAGCTTGAGCTGAATCATCTGGAACTGGCCGATATTTTTATCGAACTGAATACGTTGGTTGGCGTAGCGGGCGGCATCTTCAAAGGCGCATTCCGCCACACCCAGCGAGTGTGCGGCGATGACGAGACGTTCAATATCGAAGTTTTCCATCATGTGAATGAAGCCGTAACCTTCGCGGCCCACCATCGCGCTTTCTTCCAGTTCAACGTTATCGAGAAAAACCTCACAGTTGCTGACCATGTGCCAGCCGATTTTGTGCAGGCTATTGCGCTTAACGCCCGGCATGTTTGGATCCACCCACCACAGGGTGAAGCAACGCTTCGGATCTTCCGGTTCGGGATTGCGTGCCAGCACCAGCATGTATGGGTAATCTTTGGCGCCCGTGATGAACGTTTTTTGCCCGTTCAGATAAACTTTGCCATTTCTTCGGGTATAGGTTGTAGCGACGCGGTTATTATCCGATCCCGCCTGCGGCTCGGTGAAGGCGAGTGAATAGGCAGGGATCCCGGTCAGCCCGACTTCAGCCGTTTTCGCCAACTGTTCTGCATTGCCAAAGCGCTGCATATTATGGATGCATTGGCCTTCCGTCATAATGTAGGCGGGAGCCCCCATGCGCGCGATTTCCTCCAGAACCAGCATTTGCGTCATCATATCGGCGGGGATGCCGCCGAGTTCTTCTGGAATGCCTAACAGCCCCACGCCGCTTTCGGCCAATGCCTGAAAGAACTTGCTGGGGAAGGCGCCATTTTCATCACAGGTCTTGAAATATTCTTCGGGAAAATCTCGTGTTATCAGTTCGCGGATACTGGCTAAAAGCAGTTCCTGCTCTTCGGTCAGGCTAAAGTCCATGATGTCTCCTCAATGATGCCTGCTGATAAGAATTGATGTTTCGGACGATGTTCATTTCTTTATATTCTGATCGTGCCTGGACGCCGACTTGCAGAATAATTGGTATGAGGAGAATAAATTCAGCGGGCATTAATGATGCATAGACATATTTAACAACGTCCTGGACAAAACGAGCATTTAGTATGTTTTTGTGATGCGGGTTCAGAAATAAGCGCTGGGTTTTGGTGATGTTCGATTTGTCCTGTTTTTGGTTAAATCTGTCAATGTCAGGAGGACGAATTTTATTTTTATAATCCATCACGTTAATTCATGGAAACAGGTTGGTTAGAATATCTTATTTTTTATATATTCATATTCTTATGGCCTGCATTCTTACCTGAGTATTCAACGTGGAGTGGGGTTGGTATATGTCCATTTTATCTCAGCAGCAACTGGAAGCATTGAAGAAAAAAGTCAGAAAGGTTACCGAAACTGAGCTGGAAGAAATTCAACTGGAAGTTGAGCGGACGAATGTCTTTCCTGACTCTTATTACGACGTTTGCCGTAAAAACGATCTGTTTCGTCTGGCGATGCCTGAAGAATTTGGCGGTATGGGACTCAACTGCGAACAGTTCTTTTCGGTGATGGAAGAGTTTTGCCGCGGGCCTGGTGGGATGCGTATGAACCTGCACCACGCCAACGGATTGAACTGGCGAATTATGTACGATCATGGCGCAGAAGATTTGCGCGCTAAATGGTTACCGCTGCTGGCAAATAAAGATGCGTATATTAACTTTGCATTAACTGAGGCGGATTGCGGTTCGGGTGCAGATATTCGTACTACCGCGGTTAAAAAAGGGGATAAATATATTCTTAACGGAACTAAGACGTTGATATCTCATACGGATATATCCGATGGGAGCTATGTTATTGCGGTTACGGATGAGAATAAGCGTAAAAAGGGTGGCTTAACAGCATTCTTTATCGAAACGAATACCCCCGGTTATTACATTGATCCTATGCCGCATATGATGGGGTGCCGTGGTGCGGGTCATGCTTATCTGCGTTTTGAAAACTGCGAAGTCCCTGCGCATAACATTATGGGGAAAGAGGGCGATGGCCTGGATATTTTCATGAATGCGCTGGCGCATTCACGCGCCATGATTGCCGTAACCTGCCTTGGCATGTCACAGCGCTTCCTGGAGCTGGCGATTGCCAGAGCAAAAGATCGTGTGACTTTCGGTAAGGCTCTCGTTTCTCGCCAGGCGATTCAACAAACGCTGGCGGATATGGGCACGCAGGTACATGCGCTGCGCGTCATGCTGCGCGACTGTGCGCAAAAATTCGACCGTGGCGAAGATATTGAGATGGTTTCAGCCATGTGCAAACTGCACGGCATTGATACCGTGCGTACGGTATCGGATAGCTGTCTCGAAATCTTTGGTGGTATTGGCTATTTCGAAGATAACCCGTATGGCCCGGTAGAAAGGATGTACCGCGATGCTCGTGCCCTGTGGTTTGAAGAAGGCCCACGTACCGTGCAGCGACTGACTATCGCACGCCCATTGATTGCCGCAGGTGGTGAGATTCGCTAGTCCGGGGGCGTTTGCACCGTGTCAGAGGTTAGCCGATTTTACGGGACACTAACCTCATTTTTGGTCGTACGTCGCTGTTTATCCTGTGGCTACGGCCATTTTTGCTTTTTTGCGAGAGTGACCTATGAGTACATCACCAGGGAACAGACGCTGGGGCATTATTGTCCTGCTCATTATTGATTATTTCGTCATGTTTGTGGCGCGAAGTGGGATGTCGATGTGTGGGCCTGCATTAATGCAGGAATATGGCTGGAGCGCTATGCAGTTTGGCTGGGTATCCACGGCGTTTTTCATTGGCTATGCCGTCACAATGTTACCCGCGGGTTTACTGGCGGACAGGTTTGGCGGCGGGGTCGTTTTGGTGACCGGAACATTATGGTGGGCAGTTTTCACATTTCTAACGCCGTTAGGATCAACGCTGGGCATCATGATGTTGCTGCGTATTCTGGTCGGGATTGGCCAAGGGTTGCTTGTGCCGGCTAACTTTTCACTGGCGGCAAAATGGGTACCTAAGCATGAAGCCGGAATGGCGACAGGATTATTGCAGATAGGTTGCCCTACTGGTATTGCCGTTGCCATGGTTCTGGCTGCATGGATAGTCCAACGCTGGGACTGGCAGGCCGTGTTTTACGTTGTATCGGTACCCGGCGTACTGTGGTGTCTGCTGTGGTGGAAGCTCGGCAGCAACCGTCCGCAACAGGATACATTTATCACCCAGGGTGAACGAGACTATATTCTGGCTGGGCAAGTCTCTACTGAAATCTCTCCGGCTACACAAAATGAGCCGCTAAGTAAAGGCGATATTCTGGCAACCCCTTCAGTCTGGGCATGCGCCTTATGTTACTTTTGTACCAATTACCTCTTTTTTCTCTTCATGACCTGGCTGCCAACCTACTTTGCTATGGGGCGTGGAATCGATCTCAAACAAAGCGCGATTTTTTCTATGCTGCCGTATCTGGTGGCAATCTTTGCCTATCCGCTGGGGGGCGTAGTTACTGATGCCGCATGTCGTCGATTTGGACAAAACGTCGGACGTAAGATTTCTCCGGTACTGGGGTTATTATTAGCTGGGGTATTTTTGATCCTCGGCACTCAGGCAAACAGCTTGTGGAGTGCCGCCACGCTTATCTCTGCGTCGAACTTCTTCCTGTGCTTCACGATGGCTGCACACTTTTCAATTCCTATTATTTTCTCGCAAAAAGACACCGGTATGTTGGTCGGGCTGAACGGGGTGTTCGGGACGTTGGCGGGTATTCTCTCGCCTGTACTCGCTGGCTGGGTGATTGATGTCTCCGGTGGTCAGTACGAGTACGCACTGTATCTGGGCGCTGGCGTGGCGATTGTCGGAGCCTTCTTTATGTTAATTGCGCGCATTCGGCCAATAGAAAAGAAATCAGCACGCGTAAGCGCCGGTGGCCGTAAAGGATTTGCCGGTTAAACAGGCTACTCATTATTGAGGGAATATGACGTATGAGACCATTAGAGGGCGTTAAGGTCGTTGATCTGACATCATTTCTGGCTGCGCCAACGGTAGCGCGTATTTTAGGTGATTGGGGGGCGGATGTGATCAAAATCGAACCGCCCATCGGCGATCCTGGTCGTACGCAGGCGTCAGTTTTTAATATGCCGTATGAAGATGATGAGAATCCGGCATTTGATATTTCCAATGCCAATAAGCGTTTTCTGTGCCTGAATTTGAAACAGGAGCGAGCGAAAGAAATTGCCTGGCGTATTCTTTCCACCGCTGATGTGGTAGTGACCAGCTATCGGACGAAAGCGCTGGAGCGGCTGGGGTTCTCATGGGAAGAGTTGCACCTGCGTTTCCCTCGTTTAATTTTCGCTCAGATTCTGGGGTACGGTGAGCAAGGACCAGAAAAAGATACCGCAGGGTTTGATGCGACGGCCTATGTTTGCCGGGGAGGGATCCTGGGGTCGACAAACGAACGGGGGGAAACGCCGATTAACTCAGTTAATGGGTTTGGCGATTTCCAGGCCTCCATGTGTCTTGTTTCGGGTGTCTGCGCGGCGTTATATGGTCGTACGCTCTCTGGGCAGGGGGATAAGGTCACTGTGAGTCTGCATCATACCGCGTTGTTTATGATGAGTATTGCCGTCACATCGGCGCAATACGGCAACGTTTATCCTAAATCCCGTTGTGAAGTCGCGAACCCGTTCAACAATACCTATAAAACCCGTGATGGTCGCTGGATGGTAATTTGTATCCCAGAGTACGATCGCTTTTTCAATAAGTTCATGACGCTACTTGGTCGCGAAGATTTGGTCGACAGTCCCGAGTTTTGTCGTATTGCCGATGTCAATCTGCATGGACGTAACCGGGATATTATCAGGATCATCAGTGAGCAGGTCGCTAAACGCTCGCTTGATGAAATGATGCAGATGTTAAAACAAAACGACTTTGCTCATGAGAAAGGCTTCACGCCTGATGAAATCCTTGACGATGAGCAGGCGTGGGCGACGGACTGTCTGAGAAATGTTGAATATATCACTGGTAACCGACGCGTGCTGGTGACCCCTCCTGTGAACATTGGCAGTATGGGGCCTGCACAAATTCGTCCATCCCGCAGATTAGGGCATGATTCGCAGCAAATTCTTTTGGAATACGGATATTCTGTCGAGGAGATAGCGCGTTTGAATGCTGACGGCGCGGTCATTATGCCCGCATAACCTTAGCCCGCCAGGGGATGACACCGTTGCCGCCTGGCGGGTCCATTTGATTGGGTGGGGAAGCATTGATGACAACGACCATTCCTACTTATGCGTTATATGGCGAGCAGTCGGAACCAGGCTGGGAAAATTTCTTTAATGTAGAAATGATCTCATTGCGTTCAAAACCCCTGAACTGGAAAGCCAGCCCGCATATTCATGACTCATTGATTCAGACCCTCTTTATTCAGAGTGGCGAGGTTGATGTTTTAATGAATTACACCCGGATAAAGTTGAAGGGGCCGGGTCTCATCCTTGTACCTGCGCAGACCGTTCATGGTTTTGATTACCGGCCCGGTACGGAAGGGATGACGATCACTGCCTCACAAGGGCCAATGGAGTCGGTAATGGGATTATTGGCGCCCAACGTTCTCACTCTGATGCATAAGCCCTGCGTAATCCCCCTCGATGGCTCCCCAGAAGACGGGAAAATTATTCAGGGTTTTTATCAGTCTTTACAAAAAGAGATGCAAAAACCGAGGGTTAATCATAAGGCAATGTGCATTTCGATTTTTATTTCCATCCTGGTTCACCTCACGCGTATCAGTACCCTGACAGAAGAACAGCAGAAATTTGATATCTGCTCGCGTAAAGCCTCCCAAATAAACAAATTCCTCCTGCTGGTGGATCAGCGCTTTCGCCAGCGGCTGACCGTTAATGATTATTCTGAAGAGATGGGTATGTCCCCGGGGCATCTGTCGCGCTTATGTCGGATAACATTAGGCATGTCCAGCCTGGATGTGATTAATATGCGCGTACTGCAGGAAGCCCAACAGGAGCTGGTCTACACCTCTAAGACGATAAAGCAGCTTGCGGCTTTTTTAGGATTCAATGATGAAGCCTACTTTACGCGTTTTTTCCATAAACATACGGGTGTCAGCCCAAGACAGTACAGGGAGTTGGCCTTACAAAAAATATCTACAAGGGAGGTGTGCCAGGTTATGGGCGCTGCCGATGAGAAAGAGTGCATCACGCAATAACCCCCACCCGTAAGACGGGTGGGGTTGTTACAGTAAATCAGATGCAGTTAACGGACAACCAGTACCGGCAGAGTGGCGTGGCGGACAACGCTGGAGGCGTTTGAGCCGAGCAGGTGGGTACTGATGGACGGGTTACGTGACCCAATGACCACCACATCCGCATTCAACTCTTCACCCAACTCGTTGACCACGTCACGGACGCTACCAAAGCGCACGTGTTGTTTAATGCGGGAGGGATCGATGCTGAAGTGACCGACCATTGTTTGCAGACGCGTTTCCGCTTCGTGTTGCAGATGCTCTTCAAAACGACGAACGTCTGCCGCAAAGCGGTGCAGGCTTAAGCTTGCTGAGCCTGGCAGCACATGCAGCAGATGGATAACGCCGTTTTCCTGTGCCAGGAATTCTGCATGGCGAATAGCCTTGTCACTCAGTTCCATTTCGAATACATCAACAGGCATTATGATTGTGTTGTACATAAACATTCTCCTTGTCATTACATGAACACATAACAGCATAGTATTAAAAATGATTCTGTCAGTCACGGCACAGATTTATGTTTTGCGAACAGGAAATAACGTGAGGAGCGGGGAGATGAGGAGTAACCGGAAAGAGGATGCAGATGCATCCCCTGCAAGATAAAGCGAATAGCTTTGATAAGACAGAGTTAGCGCAGGTAGTCGCCCGCAGCTTCTGGTTGGTACTCAAGCTCGATGACTTCGAGGTGTGTTGATGTACCGCCCGGCAGTTCCCAGTGAATGGTGTCGCCAACGCGCAGGCCCAGCAGTGCCGCGCCAACAGGCGCCATGACGGAAAGCTGTGTGCTGCTGTCAGTCATATTAGCCGGATACACCAGGGTACGCACACGGACTTCGCCATCACTCAGATTGCGGAATTTCACGCGGCTGTTCATGGTCACGACATCGTGCGGCATGGTTTCTGGAGAACACATTTGCGCGCGATCCAGCTCGGCGTTCAGGGCGTCGGCAATGGGTAAACCAGCAAACGCAGGTTGCTCCAACAGGCGGTCAATGCGTTCCGCATCGAGGTCGTTAATGATGATAGTTGGTCTGGACATTTATTACTCCATGTCGTCGATACTGCGGGTGCGCAGGTAAATAATCCCAAAAGAAAACCCTCACCGTCAGGCGGCAAGGGTTTAGCTTGTATGATGATACTGAGACTTACCCCATGTTTGAAGTGATTTAGTTCACATTCAGGTAAATCATCAATATTGTCGCATATGGTGTGATTTTAGCCGAAAAACGTGATCGTTCTCCAATTTGCATTATGCTTTTTAAGCGCTCGTTGCGGGTGCGTCAATACAACTCAGTGTTCCGCTACAGGAGATCTCATGAGCCAGTACGACAAACTTACCTTAAAAGACGGCAGCTATTTGCATTTTAAAGACTGGGGAAGTGGACAGCCCATCGTGTTCAGTCATGGTTGGCCGCTGACAGCAGATGCGTTTGAGGATCAGATGCTGTTTCTTGGGTCGAAAGGATTTCGTGTGATCGCCCATGACAGGCGCGGACATGGCCGCTCGGCCCAACCGTGGGATGGCCACAATATGGATCAGTATGCTGACGATCTGGCTGAACTTACCGCGCATCTCAATCTTAAAGATGCCGTGCATGTTGGGCACTCTACCGGCGGTGGGGAAGTGGCGCGTTATCTTGGCCGCCATGGGACGCAGCGGGTGGCAAAAGCGGTGTTAATTGGCGCGGTGACGCCCATCATGATCAAGACCGACTTTAACCCGAATGGCGTGCCGAAAGAGGTGTTTGATGGCATCCGGGAAGGGGTAGTGAACGATCGCGCCGCCTTCTTCTATGAACTGACCGCGGCATTCTATGGTTATAACCGTCCGGGCGCAAAAGAGTCGAAAGCCGTCCGGGAAAGTTTTGTTGAACAGGGCTTACAAGGGTCCATCAAAGCGTTGTACGACTGCATTCATGCGTTTTCAGAAACAGATCTGCGTGGCGATCTCGAAAAAATGACCATCCCGACGCTGGTGATCCACGGCGATGACGATCAGATTGTCCCGTTTGAAACCTGCGGCAAGGTCGCGGCAGAAATATTGCCGGATGCGCAGTTAAAGGTATATGCCGGTGGTTCTCACGGTATTTGCACCACCCATAAACAGCAGATCAATGGCGATCTGCTCAACTTTATTCAGTCGTAATCTTTAACGGATTGTTCTACGCTGATCTTCTTTTTCCAGGGAGATGAGCGAAGCATAATTCGTGCTGCGCTACCGTTAATGACACCAGAGAAGGCTATGTATTTCTATCAACCATCACAGGGACACGGCTTACCGCACGACCCGCTAAATGCCATCATTGGACCGCGCCCCATTGGCTGGATTGCGTCGCGCGACAGTAACGGGCGACATAACCTGGCGCCATACAGTTTCTTTAATTGCTTTAACTACCATCCGCCGATTATTGGTTTTGCCAGCAGCGGCTGGAAAGACAGCGTGCGGAATATTGTCGAAACCGGTGAGTTTGTCTGGAACCTGACCACCCTTGAACTGGCTGGCGCGATGAATGAAACGTCTGCCAGCTTGCCGCGCGGCGAGGACGAGTTTTTTGCCGCTGGGCTGAATAAAGCCGACAGCCGGATTGTCAGCGTGCCGCGCGTGGCGCAAAGCCCGGTTAATTTTGAGTGTCGTTTATCGCAAACTCTGCAACTGACCACTGCTGACGGCGCGCCTGTAGAAACCTGGCTGGTGCTGGGAGAAGTGGTGGGCATCCATATAGATGAAACGCTACTGGAAGAAGGCATCTACCAGACGGCGAAAGCGAAGCCGGTACTGCGTGCGGGTGGACCCACGGCGTACTATTCAATCAGTGAAACACACCGTTTTGATCTGGTTCGCCCGGACGCCCGTTTGCAACGCTAAGCATGCAGACCGACGCCCGGTTTGCGCGTCGGTCGTGATTTTCAGTATCCAGCCTTGTCGATAATAAACTGTTTACCGCAGTTACCCGGATGCGGCTGCGGTAAGAGTGACTGCGCAGATAGCGGTTGATTGATGGTGTCGGCTTTCAGGGATAGCTGGATCTCTGTGAGATAAGCCGGATTGCCGTGGCAGCTTAGCTTCACGGCTTTGACGTTCTCTTTGCCCCAGCTTTTGGCGATAGCGGCGTCAAATGCGTTGCGGCTGACGGTTTTGCCGTAGTTATCCGCGAGGAACTTGCCCGCTTCGCTGTTTTTGAATTCATTATTCAGCCGCACCATCGTGCCAAAGTACACGTCGGGATCAAAACCAAAACAGGCGCCGTGTTTGGCATACTCGTAGCGTTCCAGGCAGGATGTTCCGCCAGCGCCTGGCATCACCGCGCTCAGTTTCGCAGCACTCTCCAGTGACAGGCCGGTTTCAGGCGCTGCGCATTTACGGCTGGCGCGCGCTTCAGGCAGGTTAGGAATGGGGCGTGTTGCGCAGCCAAAACGCATCCAGCGGCGGTTATCTACTCCGCGAGCGGCGATTGATTTTGGCAGGCTGGGCCACAGGCCGTGAACGGTCAGAAAATCCGCTTTGACTGCAATCTCTTTTTGCAGACGACATTCGTCGGGTTCCTGACGATTACGCTCGTGTTGGCTTTGACAGAAACCGGTTTGCCAGGAGAGGGCCAGCACGTAGCGGTCAAAATCAGCGTACTGTTTTGCCTGAAGTTCATCGGCCTGAGCCGCAGAAACTGGCAGCAGAAGCGTTGCCAGTAAAGAAGAATAACGCCATGTTGATGTCATGATGATTTCGGATACTTATATAAATTCTGAATATCATCTATTTAATCATAAAAAATGCCAGTCAGGTTTAGCTGACTGGCATCATTTTCATCAGGCGTGAGCCGGAATGATTAGCTCCACATTGCCAGAATCGGCCAGCCGACCAGCAGAAGCATAGCGATGTAGATAACGCCGAAGATAGCTCCCAGACGCCAGTAGTCTTTAGACTTCACATAACCACAACCGTAGATGATAACGCCAGGGCCGGTTGCATACGGCGTCAGGCAGCCCATGATACCGATGGACAGCACCAGCAGGATACACAGATGTTCCATTGGAACGCCCGGGATACCTTTACCGACCGCCAGGATAACCGGCAGCATGGTGGCGGTGTGTGCGGAAAGGCTGGCGAACAGGTAGTGAGCAAAGTAGAACACCAGCACCAGCACGATCACGGTCGCGTTAGGTGAGAAGCCTTCCAGGTGCGTGCTCATGGTGTTAGCGAACCAGTCGATGAAGCCTGAACGGGTCAAACCATTTGCCATAACAACCAGCGTGGCGAGGTTTACCAGTGTGTTCCATGCGCTGTTATAG
>NZ_JAHLQZ010000060.1:0-21226 GCF_018919505.1 Citrobacter sp. S55_ASV_140 | reverse complement strand
TGGATATGTATTAATGGCGACATGGTAAATAATCGTACAAGCACCTTGAGTTTACCGGCTGACCCCAGTATTATGACGCGTCATTTTTCAGCCGACCTTTAACACGTTCCTTGCCTCCATGGGCCTCGGCTGACCCAGACAGGAGGCTGAATAATCCGTAAGGAGCAATTCGATGCGTCATTACGAAATCGTTTTTATGGTCCATCCTGACCAGAGCGAACAGGTTCCGGGTATGATCGAACGCTACACTGCTGCCATCACTGGCGCAGAAGGCACGATCCACCGTCTGGAAGACTGGGGCCGCCGTCAGCTGGCTTACCCGATCAACAAACTGCACAAAGCTCACTACGTTCTGATGAACGTTGAAGCGCCGCAGGAAGTGATCGATGAGCTGGAAACTACCTTCCGCTTCAACGATGCCGTTATCCGCAGCATGGTTATGCGTACTAAACACGCTGTTACCGAAGCATCTCCGATGGTTAAAGCGAAAGACGAGCGCCGTGAGCGTCGCGATGATTTCGCAAACGAAACCGCAGATGATGCTGAAGCTGGGGATTCTGAAGAGTAATTTCTGATGACCAACCGTCTGGCGTTGTCCGGCACCGTGTGCAGGGCCCCCCTTCGAAAGGTCAGTCCATCAGGAATTCCTCATTGCCAGTTCGTGCTTGAGCATCGTTCTGTGCAGGAGGAAGCCGGGTTTCACCGGCAGGCGTGGTGCCAAATGCCCGTTATTGTTAGCGGACACGAAAACCAGGCCATTACTCACAGTATAACGGTCGGTAGCGCAGTAACCGTTCAGGGGTTCATCTCTTGCCATAAGGCAAAGAACGGCCTGAGCAAAATGGTTCTGCATGCCGAGCAGATTGAATTGATAGATTCTGGAGACTAGCCATATGGCACGTTATTTCCGTCGTCGCAAGTTCTGCCGTTTCACCGCGGAAGGCGTTCAAGAGATCGACTATAAAGATATCGCTACGCTGAAAAACTACATCACCGAAAGCGGTAAGATTGTCCCAAGCCGTATCACCGGTACCCGTGCAAAATACCAGCGTCAGCTGGCTCGCGCTATCAAACGCGCTCGCTACCTGTCCCTGCTGCCGTACACTGATCGTCATCAGTAATCGGTCACGGTCCATTAATACGACTTTGAGAGGATAAGGTAATGCAAGTTATTCTGCTTGATAAAGTAGCAAACCTGGGTAGCCTGGGTGATCAGGTTAACGTTAAAGCGGGCTATGCTCGTAACTTCCTGGTACCACAGGGTAAAGCTGTTCCTGCTACCAAGAAAAACGTTGAATTTTTCGAAGCGCGTCGCGCTGAGCTGGAAGCTAAACTGGCTGACGTTCTGTCCGCTGCTGAAGCTCGTGCTGAGAAAATCAACGCACTGGAAACCGTAACCATCGCGTCTAAAGCAGGCGACGAAGGTAAACTGTTCGGTTCCATCGGTACTCGCGACATCGCTGACGCTGTAACTGCAGCTGGCGTTGAAGTAGCTAAGAGCGAAGTTCGTCTGCCGAACGGCGTTCTGCGTACCACTGGCGAGCACGAAGTGAGCTTCCAGGTTCACAGCGAAGTGTTTGCTAAGCTGACTGTAAACGTAGTTGCGGAATAAGTTTTTATTCTGCTAACCGCGTAAAAGCGCCGGCCCTGTGCCGGCGTTTTGCTTTTCTGTTCCCCGTCTTTCTCTCTGGCTATTCTTTGTCCTTTTCGGGATAATCACAAAAATAAAACATTATTTCAAAGTGGTGATGGAATGGAACCAACGCACCAACCTCTGTTTGCGCGTAAAAATGTTGTCTATCTGAGCGCGGCATTCTGCTGCTTGCTGTGGGGGAGCGCCTACCCGGCGATCAAAAGTGGATACGAGATCTTCCAGATTGCCACGGATGACATTCCCTCGAAAATTGTCTTTGCCGGCTATCGCTTCCTGTTTGCGGGATTATTGCTGCTCCTGCTGGCGGTGGCGCAGCGTAAACCGATTGGCCGGTTAAGCCCGCGTCAATATGGTCAGCTCACGCTGTTGGGGCTGACGCAGACTTCGCTGCAATATATTTTCTTTTATATTGGCTTGGCGTTCACGACGGGGGTGAAAGGGTCCATCATGAACGCGACTGGCACGTTCTTCAGCGTGCTGCTGGCGCATTTTATCTATCAGAACGATAAACTCAGCTACAACAAGGCGCTGGGTTGTATCCTGGGCTTTCTCGGCGTGATGGTGGTGAACTTTAACAGCGGACTGGATTTTAGCTTCAGCCTGTTAGGGGACGGCTCGGTAGTGATGGCAGCCTTTATTCTCTCCGCCGCTACGTTATACGGCAAACGCATTTCTCAGACGGTCGACCCGACGGTAATGACGGGGTATCAACTGGGCGGTGGCGGTCTGGCGCTGGTGATCGGCGGTTACGCTTTTGGTGGCACGCTGACCGTACACGGCGCGTCTTCGTTGGCGATTCTGGGCTACCTGACGTTGCTCTCTTCGGTGGCATTTGCCTTGTGGAGTATTTTGCTTAAACACAACCGCGTGGGGATGATTGCGCCGTTTAACTTCCTGATCCCGGTTTCAGGCGCGGTACTGTCGGCCATTTTCCTCGGCGAAAATATTCTCGAATGGAAATATGCAGTAGCGTTGGTGCTGGTCTGTTCGGGGATCTGGTGGGTGAACAAGGTGAAACGCTAACGCTTCACCTTGCTGCCTGATGGCACTGCGCTTATCAGGTGTGCTGGCTATCGGGCGCGAATAAAACTGCCGTTAGGCTGGCGGGTAAACAGGACCTGCTGGCCATTACCCGTATCGATGGTTAACCCTGTCACTACGCCACTGGCATTCTGCCTGATCTGCACCATCTGTCCGTCTTTCAAATTGCTCAGCGGTTTTCCGGCTCCTTCTACCTGCGCCATGGCGTACACATCGGTTGGCGGGAGATTGTGGTCACGGAATACCTGGGCCAGCGTTTTACCCGAATCTACGCGGTAGGAACGCCACTGCTGGTCAATTCCACTATCCGGCTGGAAAGGTTGCGTCTGTGGCTGAGATTGCTGGGCCTGCGGTTGTGCGTCTGGTTCCCCTTCCTGGATGGGTTCCGGCGCAACAGGCGCGACCTGGCCAGGGTCGTTTTGCGGGGCGACCAGTTGTGCCTGAAGCTGGGCCTCCGTCGGCGGCTGTGACTGCGACTGCAAATCCAACTGGGCAGTACGCGCGACCACTGGTGCATCGCTGTTGTCGCTGGAAGGGAGCAGGAAACCGATCACCAGCACGATAGCAGCAGCAATAATGCCGCGGCGGTGCATCGGCGGCAGCGGGTCCATAATGCGAAAATTGTCCGGTGCATGCCAGATTTTCGCCAGGGTTGGTTTTAATTCAAAGCGCCCGGGCATGGCTTTCCTCCTGCTCCGCGTCTCGTTCCTCAGTCATAGAGTATAGATCGCTAACTCTATGATACTTGTTCGGGTACCCGCTTTCGTGACATTCATGCGGACAATAGTCATTGTTTCTTTTTCCTCGCGATTTGTCATCAGTTCCCGAGACAAAGTTTTACCGGATGCGGCATGGCTGATATGCTGCCCGCTACTTTACATCCGATGAAAGGAAATATGATGGCTACCCCGACTTTTGACACTATCGAAGCGCAAGCAAGCTACGGCATTGGTTTGCAGGTAGGACAGCAGCTGAGCGAATCCGGTCTGGAAGGGCTGTTGCCTGAAGCGCTGGTAGCGGGTATCGCTGACGCGCTGGAAGGCAAGCATCCGGCAGTGCCGGTTGATGTTGTGCATCGCGCACTGCGTGAAATCCACGAGCGTGCTGATGCAGTTCGTCGCGAGCGTTTCCAGGCTATGGCCGCTGATGGCGTTAAATATCTGGAAGAAAACCGTGAGAAAGAGGGTGTGAACAGCACTGAATCCGGTTTGCAGTTCCGTGTTCTGACCCAGGGCGAAGGTGCTATCCCGGCACGCACCGACCGCGTTCGCGTGCATTACACCGGTAAACTGATCGACGGTACCGTGTTCGACAGTTCTGTCGCACGTGGCGAACCGGCTGAATTCCCGGTTAACGGCGTCATCCCTGGCTGGATTGAAGCGCTGACTCTGATGCCGGTGGGTTCCAAATGGGAACTGACGATTCCTCAGGAACTGGCTTACGGCGAGCGTGGCGCTGGCGCGTCCATTCCTCCGTTCAGCACGCTGGTATTCGACGTTGAACTGCTTGAGATTCTGTAAGCAGTGACTTCTGTTCCCCCCGAGGCCGGGGGGAGCAAAGAAATAGCGTGAAAAGCTATAGTTACGCCGTTGTCGATATTTTATCTTGCAAATGCCTCACCAGCGTGTATTTTTGTGAGCTGATTCGCGCTATCAGAGTGATATGACACTCACTTTAAACATTAAATTAACATTATATCTAAATCTTAGTATTCATCCCGCCAATTCTTACCTAATATCGATGAGTCCTGCTAACAGGATCGTCGTATCATAGACACACTAAAGGCCGTAGAGCCTGAACAACACAGACAGGTACAGGAAGAAAAAACATGGTAGATCAGGTAAAAGTCGAAGCCGCAGAAGAGGCTTCGTCTGAACAGTCGCTACGGCGCAATCTTACAAACCGTCATATTCAACTTATTGCCATTGGCGGCGCTATCGGTACCGGCCTGTTTATGGGCTCCGGTAAAACTATTAGTCTTG
Source organism: Citrobacter sp. S55_ASV_140 (assembly GCF_018919505.1). Lineage (NCBI taxonomy): Bacteria > Pseudomonadati > Pseudomonadota > Gammaproteobacteria > Enterobacterales > Enterobacteriaceae > Citrobacter > Citrobacter sp. S55_ASV_140. The sequence goes on along the minus strand of NZ_JAHLQZ010000060.1, from coordinate 16,549 downwards.
CCGGACCGTCGATCATCTTTGTGTATATGATCATCGGTTTCATGCTGTTTTTCGTGATGCGGGCAATGGGAGAGTTGCTGCTCTCGAATCTGGAGTACAAATCATTTAGTGATTTTGCCTCCGACCTGCTTGGGCCATGGGCCGGGTATTTTACCGGTTGGACTTACTGGTTCTGCTGGGTTGTTACCGGGATGGCCGACGTTGTCGCCATTACGGCGTATGCGCAATTCTGGTTCCCTGAACTCTCAGACTGGGTCGCCTCGCTGGCGGTGATCGTGCTGCTGCTGAGCCTTAACCTCGCCACGGTAAAAATGTTCGGTGAGATGGAGTTCTGGTTTGCGATGATCAAAATCGTTGCCATTATCGGTCTGATTGTCGTCGGCCTGGTGATGGTGCTGACGCACTTCCAGTCGCCAACTGGCGTTCAGGCATCGTTCACGCATCTGTGGAATGACGGTGGCTGGTTCCCGAAAGGGCTGAGCGGCTTCTTTGCCGGCTTCCAGATTGCGGTGTTCGCGTTTGTGGGCATTGAGCTGGTGGGGACAACCGCTGCGGAAACCAAAGATCCGGAGAAATCTCTGCCGCGCGCCATTAACTCGATCCCGATCCGTATCATCATGTTCTACGTTTTCGCGCTGATTGTGATTATGTCCGTCACGCCGTGGAGCTCGGTAGTACCATCCAAGAGCCCATTCGTTGAACTGTTTGTCCTGGTTGGTCTGCCCGCGGCGGCGAGCCTGATCAACTTTGTGGTGCTAACTTCTGCGGCCTCTTCCGCAAACAGCGGCGTGTTCTCTACCAGCCGTATGCTGTTTGGTCTGGCGCAGGAAGGCGTGGCGCCTAAAGCGTTTGCCAAGCTGTCTAAACGCGCGGTTCCGGCGAAAGGTTTAACCTTCTCCTGTATCTGCCTGTTGGGCGGCGTGGTGATGCTGTATGTGAATCCGAGCGTGATTGGCGCGTTCACCATGATCACCACCGTGTCGGCGATTCTGTTCATGTTCGTATGGACCATCATTCTTTGCTCGTACCTGGTGTACCGCAAGCAGCGTCCGCACCTGCATGAAAAATCAATCTACAAGATGCCGCTCGGTAAGCTGATGTGCTGGGTGTGTATGGCGTTCTTTGTTTTCGTACTGGTACTGCTGACGCTGGAAGAGGATACCCGCCAGGCGCTGATCGTGACGCCGCTGTGGTTCATCGCGCTGGGTCTGGGCTGGTTGTTTATCGGTAAGAAACGTATGGCAGGCGTGCGTTAAGCGCTAAGACGTGAGATGTAGGCCGGATAAGGCGTTTACGCCGCATCCGGCAATATGCCGCCGGGATTGCCTGATGCGCTGCGCTTATCAGGCCTACGTTCGAGGTCGTTGTAGGCCCGGTAAGCGCTAGCGCCACCGGGCTTTTTTATTCACCTGCGAGGGCACGCGGGAACAACACATTATTTTCCAGACTGATGTGTTCCATCAGGTCGTCGATCATCTCGTTAATGCCGTTATACATGGCTTTCCAGGTGGTGCAGGCTTCTGGCGGCGGCGTCACATTATGGGTGATGTGTTTGATCACTTCGACCAGTTCACCGGCATCGTCATGCTCGCTTTCCATCACGCTGATTGGTCCCATCGCCTGGCTACCCATGCCCTGTTTAATCATCGGGAACAGGATCTGCTCTTCCTTCATCATGTGGCTGGACAGCTCTTCATGCAGCATGCTCAGGTTCTTCGCCAGACCGCGCGGTACGTTCGGTTTGTCTGCGTGGACGCGTTCAACTTTCGTGGCCTGTAGGATCAGTTCCGGCAACTGTTCGCGATGTCTGTCGTGATAACGCACAATGATATGGTCGATGATTTCAGCCAGCGCCACGGTACGCCAGTCTTTCTCCAACGGCTGTTCAGCCAGTTGCGCGAGCTGCGCCTCAATAACGTCTAAATCCAGCTCTTTACGCGCGGCAGCGCGTGCCAGCGTTTGCTTACCGCCGCAGCAGTAATCCATATCGTATTTACGAAACAGGGCCGAAGCGCGAGGAATAGAGAGCGCCAGTTCACCTAAAGGTTGATCGCGATAAGACATTGCCGTTACCTCATTCTCAATAATATAAGGTGTATTTTAAATGCAACTTATAAAGAAGGCTATAACCCTTTCGGGGTGGGGTGTTTTGTGATGAGCGTCACGAAAATTTCTTATTTCGTTAAAGTGCTGAATCTTATTGAAAAGGGGAGAAATGGCGAAAAAAGCTGCGCCAGAGAATTAAATAAGCGCACGCCGCTGCCGATAGTTAGACCTCAGACAATACCTGCATAATAAAAGGCAACAGATGTTCAAACGAATCAAAGTGATAACCTTACTTATCACCGTGTTACTCGCGCTGGGCGCAATGCAGCTCATCTCCGCAGGCGTCTTTATTGGCGCACTCAATAACGATAAACAGAACTTTAATGTCTCTCAGCTTTCCAGTCAGAACGTGGCTGAATTTACCGATGCGTGGATTAGCCTGAACCAGGCTCGCGTCACGCTCAACCGGGGGATGCTGCGTTTACAGGGAACGATGGCCAGCGAGATCAACGGTGGTCAGTTGAAAGAACTGGTGAACACGGCAAATCGTCTGCTGGCCGAGTCGAAAGAGCATTACGATAAATACTACGCCCTGCCAGAAACGCCGGGGCTGGATGAGCGTCTGGCCGATCGACTGGAAGAACAGTACGGCATCTATTCTGCGACGCTGGCTAAAATGAACGCGCTGCTGGCTGAAGGTAAGCTGGAAGAGATGTTCAAGCAGAATGCTGAGCAGAAGCAGACGGCCATGCAGGAAGTGTATCGGGAATGGCGTGCCGCGCAGACGGCGCTGGCCACTGCCGGCGTGCAGGACAATGAGAGTGATTACCGCAAGATAATCTGGCTGTTGTCTGCCGTGATGCTGGCTGTTGTCACTGTGATTGTCGCCAGTTGGCTGGCGATGCAGCGCGTGTTGCTCAAGCCGCTCCACGAGGTGATGGGACATATTCGCCACATCGCTGCGGGTGACCTGACGCATAGTATCAACGCCGATGGCAGCAATGAAATGGCGCTGCTGGCAAGTAATGTGCGTGACATGCAGCAGGCGCTGGCGAATACGGTCAGCGTGGTGCGTGACGGGGCTGACACTATCTACACCGGCGCGGGTGAAATTGCCGCAGGCAGTAACGATCTCTCTTCACGTACCGAGCAGCAGGCTGCCTCTCTGGAAGAGACCGCTGCCAGCATGGAACAACTCACCGCCACCGTGAAGCAGAACGCGGATAACGCGCGTCAGGCGACCAGTCTGGCAAAAAACGCCTCACAGACGGCGCAGAAAGGCGGAGCCGTAGTTGATAGCGTAGTGCGTACGATGGACGAAATTGCCACCAGTTCCAGCAAAATCGCGCAAATTACCTCTGTTATCGACGGTATTGCCTTCCAGACCAATATTCTGGCGCTGAACGCGGCGGTAGAAGCGGCGCGTGCGGGCGAACAGGGCCGTGGTTTTGCCGTGGTCGCTGGCGAAGTTCGTACTCTGGCGCAGCGTAGCGCTCAGGCGGCAAAAGAGATTAAGGCGCTGATTGATGACTCGGGCAATCGGGTCAATGCCGGTACGGCGCTGGTGCATGAAGCAGGCGAAACGATGGCGGAGATTGTCAGCGCCGTGACCCGCGTGACCGACATTATGGGCGAAATTGCCTCTGCTTCTGATGAACAGAGCCGGGGTATCGATCAGGTAGGCCAGGCCGTTGCCGAGATGGATCGCGTGACGCAGCAAAATGCTTCGCTGGTGGAGGAGTCCGCTTCCGCTGCCGCCGCGCTTGAAGAGCAGGCAGCACGACTGAACCAGACCGTGGCGGTATTTAAAGTGTCGCGCCGGATGGCGGCGTAAACGCCTTATCCGGCCTACATGAGATCGTACAGTCCTTGTAGGCCTGATAAGCGCAGCGCCATCAGGCATCCCCTGAAACCGGCACTACCGCCGGTTTCTGCGGTTTTGACCGCACCGCAATTACCACGCCTATTACCAGCAGCGCAATACCGCTTAGCGTCAGCAGCGGCGGAAAAGCCTGGCGCAGCATAAAGGTATACAGCAGGCCAGCCAGCGTTTCGAAGACAATCAGCGGGCCGAGGATCACCGTCGGCAGCTTCTGGCTGGCGACGTTCCAGCACAGCGCGCCAACCCACGAACACAATACCGCAATGGCTATCATCAGGCCGATAAACACATCCGGACGCGGGCCGAAGGGCAGGGCGAAACCTGGCGTTTGCCCATGCAGCCACAGACATGCTGCAATGTACCCCAGCAGAGAAACGGGCAGCGTCACCAGCGCCTGAGCCGTCGCCCACATCATCGGATGCTTATCTGGATTCTCGCGCAGCCAGCGGGCATTACGCAGTGCATACCACGCCCAGCACACCACTGAGACAAGCGCCAGCACGATACCAGAGCCATAACGCCAGCCGCTGAAATCGGGTAATCCCTGGTTCAGCTCCGAGATATTCACGCACAGCAGGCCAATAGCAATTAATATCAGCGCAGGTGACAGACGCCACCAGGATAATTTACCGTCACGCTGGCTATAGAGCAGATTGGCGAAGACCGGGATCACCACCGGTAATGTACCAATAATCATCGTTGATACCGGCGCGCCGGTACGCTGGATGGCGCTGGCCAGGCAAACGTAATAAATCAGGTTACCCATCATCGTTAGCGCCAGCGCCGTTATCCAGTCTTTACCCGTCAGTTGGCGCAGACGTGCGCGTCCCAGCCAGGCGATCGGCACAGCGATCAGCCCCAGCGCCAGATAGCGTCCCATCGACTGTAATACTGCCGGGTATTCCGGCACGATCAGCGGCCCGACAAAAATTAATCCCCACATCAGCCCTGCCAGCAGGGCGTACAGCACGCCGCTAATCATTGTTAACATCCACATCATTAAACATTGCGTTGAGTGTAGGCAGGGAGAGTGCAGCCGTATTGTATGAGATTGCGCATTAGCGCGAATAAACCTGCTTCTGATAACGTACCGGCGTAATGCCGTAACGATGAGTAAATGCGCGGGTGAGATGCGACTGGTCGGTCAAACCGGTTGCGGCGGCGACCTCTGCGGCGGGCATTCCGTGAGTGAGAAAACCTTTGGCTCGCCACAGGCGAATGGCCATCAGCATTTGGTGCGGCGTAACGTGGAAATGAGATTTAAACTGGCGTTGAAAATGCCAGGGACTCAGTGAGGCAACCCGCGCCAGTTCGTCGAGCGTTATCGGGTGCATGTAATTATCATGCAGATACTCGCGTACCCGCTCAAAGCGATGCGCCCCCTCTGTAGATGTTGGCGCATGGCGGGCCAGCGGCTGGAAGGTATCGATCAGATCGAGCAATAACCCTTTTTGCGCCAGCGCATCCTCTGTGTTCCACAGGCCGTGGATCAGTGAGCAGATCTGGCGCGAGCGCAGCGGATCGTGACGCGTTACGTCATGAAACCACCAGTGGCGGATCCCGGTGACCTCTTCCAGAAGATCGGGCTCAAGATAGATCATCCGATAGCGCCAGCCATCGGCGGTTTCGGCTTCGCCGGTATGCAACTCATCGGGATTCATGGTGACGACAGAATGGGCGGGCGCGACGTACTGCGTACCGCGATAGCGAAAACGTTCGGCTCCGGCTTCTATCGCGCCAATGCCAAACGCTTCATGGGTATGTGGTTCAAAGGCGTAACGTGAGATGTGCGCATGATACAGCTCAACGCCCGGCACCTGCGCCAGATGGCGAAAGCGGGCGCTGTCTTTCTCATCAATAAACTGCTCAGGTACACCTTGCACGTTTTCTCTCCCCACGCATCATCCTGTCATTATCAGAGAGGATGCGCGGGGATGCCACCACAATTAACTAATTTTTAACACTTATACGATGCTTTTGACGCTGTCAGCCAATGATGTGGTTGGGCGACCAATCAGTTTGCTCAACGTATGGCTATCATCGAACAGACCGCCTTTAGAGGCGCCAACGTCAGAATCAGCCAGCATCTCCGCCAGCCCGGCAGGCAGACCAAAGCCTTTCAGCGCTGCGGCAAAATCAGCTTCGCTCAGGTTCTGATACACCACTTTTTTACCGCTCTGCTTTGCCAGCTCGGCAGCCAACTGGCTCAGGGTCCAGCCTGCATCGCCCGCCAGTTCGTAGGTTTTACCGGCGTGCCCCTCTTCACTGATGACGCGCGCGGCGGCTGCGGCATAGTCGGCACGGGTTGCCGAGGCGATTTTGCCTTCTCCCGCCGCCCCGATAAAGACGCCGTGTTCCAGTGCAGCTGGCGCGCTGGCGAGATAGTTTTCGGTGTACCAGCCGTTGCGCAGTAGCGCATAAGCGATACCGGATTCAGCCAGCATCTTCTCGGTGGCGACGTGTTCATCGGCCAGCCCCAGCGGGGAGGTGTCGGCGTGCAGCAGGCTGGTGTAGGCGATAAATTTCACGTGGGCAGCCTTTGCTGCATTAATCACGTTGCGATGCTGTGGGGCACGTTGTCCCACTTCGCTGGAGGAGATCAGCAGTAGCTTGTCGATACCCTGTAAGGCAGTCGAAAACGCGGCTTCGTCGCTGTAATCCGCCTGGCGAACGGTAATGCCCTGCTGGCTAAGCGCCGTCGCTTTAGCGGGGTTACGCACGATAGCCACAATCTGGCTGGCAGGAACGGTTTTCAGTAGCGATTCAATAACGTGTTGGCCCAGTTGGCCGGTGGCGCCGGTAATTGCGATCATGGGGTAACTCCTTGGTATTGGTCTTGTGTTTAATCACGCTAACACTTAAACTTACTTTTAGTAAGTACGCACAAAAAGGTTAGTATGAAAATGACAGCGTCGACCCTCTCCCAGCAATTACGCGATGGCAATTTGTTTGCCGAGCAATGCCCTTCACGCGAGGTGTTAAAACACGTCACCAGCCGCTGGGGCGTGTTAATTCTGGTGGCGCTGCGCGACGGTACGCACCGCTTTAGCGATTTGCGCCGGAAGATGGGCGGCGTCAGTGAAAAAATGCTGGCGCAATCCCTGCAGGCACTGGAGCAGGACGGGTTTATCAATCGGGTGTCCTATCCGGTGGTGCCGCCGCACGTGGAATATAGCCTGACGCCGTTGGGTGAGCAGGTGAGCGATAAAGTCGCCGCGCTGGCGGACTGGATAGAACTGAATTTGCCGCAGGTTTTGGCGCAACGGGAAGAGCGGGTTGCGTGATAGGTTGGCAGTGTGTTTTGTAGGCCGGATAAGACGCTGTTGCGTCGCATCCGGCACGAAAGTTACTTACTCAAATCCAACTGATAAATCGCAAAGCCGATATCATCGGTAGCGACTTTTTTCAGCGGGTATTGTCCTTTCTCTTTGATAAACGCTGCGGCTTTCTCAGACGGTGACGTTTCAAAACGAATATCCAGTGGCGTATCACTGTGAATCGGCGCCAGACGCCAGTTGTTATCTGCCGCCGGATGAATTTCACCGGCACGCTTCGTCTCAGCACCAATCCATGCGGCCAGCACCGAGCGGTTTTCATCTGGTGACGCAAACGCGATGTGGTTGTCTCCGGTTCCGGCAAACTTACCGCCATAGGCGCGATAGTTGTTGGTCGCGACGAGGAAGGTGGCGTTAGGGTCGACAGGCTTACCGTTAAAGGTCAGATTCTTAATCCGCTCTGCTTTTGGGTTGATGGTCTGGCACTCGCCGTCGTAGCGGGCGGGCTGTGACACATCAATCTGATAATTCACGCCGTCGATCACGTCAAAGTTATAAGTACGGAACCCATCCCAGTTGATCAGCGACTGCGGCTTGCTGCTGTGAATATCAATTTGATTAAACTGCCCGGCGGAACATTCCAGCCACTCTTTCACCTCTTTGCCGCTGGCTTTCACGACCACCAGGGTATTGGGATAGAGATACAAATCAGCGGCATTACGGAAGGTTAACTGGCCTTTTTCGACTTCGACAAAGCTGGCCGGATCATTCTTACGTCCACCGACCTTAAACGGCGCGGCCGCGGAAAGTACCGGCAATTTTGCCAGGTCCGGATCGCCCTGAATAAAATGTTCCACATAGGCTTTCTGGGCGTTATTCACTACCTGCACGGTCGGATCATCCTGAACCAGCGCCAGGTAGCTGTACATATTGTCGGCGGATTTACCGATCGGTTTGCTGACGAATTCACGAGTGGCGTCGTGATCGGCTTTCAGGATCTCTACGATTTTTTTGTCTTCACCGGCCAGTGATTTTTTCGCCGCGGCGTCATAAATGGGGCGTGCCTCTGCTTTCGCCTGGCTGACCTGCCATTTACCGCTGTCGTTATTCAGTACCAAATCCACGACGCCCAGATGATCGCCCCACATGCCCGGCATCACCGCCGGTACGCCATTGAGCGTGCCTTTCGCGATATCCGCGCCTTTAACATTGGCAAAATCTTTCCCCGGGAAGACGGCGTGAGCATGACCAAACATAATGGCATCCACGCCCGGTACTTCACTGAGATAATAAACGGAGTTTTCCGCCATCGTCTGATACGGGTCGGCAGAAAGGCCGGAGTGAGCAATCACCACCACGACATCAGCGCCTTTTTTCCGCATATCCGGCACATACTTACGTGCTGTTTCGGTGATGTCATTTACCGTCACTTTGCCGCTAAGGTTAGCTTTATCCCAGGTCATGATTTGTGGTGGCACGAAGCCGATATAGCCAATCTTCAGCGTCTGCTTGTTACCTTGCTGGTCGACCACCTCAGTTTCTTTGATCAAGTAAGGTGTAAATAGCGGCTTTTTGGTCTTAACATCGATGATATTGGCGTTAACGTAGGGGAACTTCGCTCCGGCCAGCGCGTTATGCAAATACGCCAGACCGTAGTTGAATTCATGGTTGCCGAGGTTACCCACCGCGTAATCCAGCGTATTGAGCGCCTTATATACCGGGTGAGTTTCGCCCGCTTTCAGCCCTTTGGCCGCCATGTAATCCCCGAGCGGGCTGCCCTGAATCAGATCGCCGTTATCAACCAGCACGCTGTTTTTGACTTCACCACGCGCGGTGTTGATCAGACTTGCCGTGCGCACCAGGCCAAATTTTTCAGTCGGCGTGTCTTTGTAATAATCGAAATCCATCATATTGCTATGTAAATCAGTGGTTTCCATTATTCGCAGATCAACGGTCGCGGCATTCACGCTGGCTGCAATCAGCGTTGCCAGAAGCGTTGCACTAAACTTAATCATCAGGGGCATCCTTTTAAGATCTAAGCCACAAAAGAAAATGTATATAAATCTTCTTGCTTACAGAACTGTGAATCATGACATGAATATAGCGTTTAAAACCGCAGACGCTATCACAGTTGGCGGATCACCTGACGATCGGGTATAAGTAAAACAACGAGTTAACACCACTGACAAACGAGGTGGAGAATGTTAGAACATGTATGCCAGCTTGCACGGAACGCGGGCGATGCCATTATGCAGGTCTACGATGGAATCAAACCGATGGAGATTACCAGCAAGCAGGATGATTCTCCGGTCACGGCGGCGGATATCGCTGCGCACACGGTGATCCTCGAAGGATTACAGGCGCTGACGCCGGATATTCCGGTTCTGTCTGAAGAAGCTCCTCCTGGCTGGGATGTTCGCCAGCACTGGCAGCGCTACTGGCTGGTGGACCCGCTGGACGGTACCAAAGAGTTTATTAAACGTAACGGTGAATTTACCGTCAATATTGCGCTGATTGAACAGGGAAAGCCGGTGCTTGGCGTGGTTTACGCGCCAGTAATGAAGGTCATGTACAGCGCGGCAGAAGGTAAAGCGTGGAAAGAAGAGTGCGGTGTGCGCAAACAGATCCTGGTACGTGACGCGCGTCCACCGCTGGTGGTGATTAGCCGCTCGCATGCCGACAATGAGTTAAAAGAGTATCTGCAACAACTGGGCGAACACCAGACCACGTCGATTGGCTCGTCGCTGAAATTCTGCCTGGTGGCGGAAGGGCACGCGCAGCTGTATCCGCGTTTTGGACCAACTAACGTCTGGGACACCGCCGCTGGCCACGCCGTTGCCGCCGCAGCCGGAGCGCACGTTCACGACTGGCAGGGGAAACCGCTGGACTACACCCCACGTGAATCGTTCCTCAACCCCGGCTTCCGGGTCTCTATTTACTGAGCAATTTATGCAGCAGGGCAATCACCTGCTGCACCTCTTCCTGCGTTAATGCACCATCTTTTGCCCACTGTACGCGTCCGTCCTTATCGAGTACCGCAATAGCGGAGCTTTCTTCATCCAGTTGCCAGGCTTTACGCGCAATGCCGTTGCTGTCGACAATAAATTGTGACCATGGATAGAGCTTCTTGTTGCTCTCCAGACTGCTGCGCACAAACATACCGGAGCCGGGAATGGCGTCATCCGTGTTGACGATAGTGGTGGTCTGGTATTTGTCGTGCGGCAGGTTCGCTGCTTTGATGGCTTCAATCAGGTTCGCGTTTTTCTCTTTAGCGGAGGTGCGCCCGGCGATGTGTTGCACAATCCGTACTTTGCCGGGCAGTTGCGCGCTATTCCAGCTTTTGTAGCTAAACTTATCGTTATCAAGAGTCAGTTCGCCGCGATCGGCGATCCCCACCGGTGGTACGCGCTGGTTAGTCTCAAACTTATGGGCGGAGGCAATCATCGGCAGCAGCAGGCACGACAGCGCCAGCAGTTTTCGTAAGGTCATAGGTTTTCCTTCTTTCTTTATTTTGCAGGTGATCCGACCACTTGGGTCTGGAATTTAATCATATGTGCGATTGATGCTTTTTCCCGCAAGTGCGATGCCAGTTTGCGGACGGGCGCACAAATCCTGCGAAAATCGAAGGCTTATACTGAAGACAGCGAAGCGTTGAAAAGATAATTCTGAATAATTGTAACTTGAAGGTAAATAAACTTATACACGCTGGAAACATCAACGAGATAGTCTATAGTCATAGGGCATTAAAATTTGCGCCTGAGGATTGTCGGACCGATTGTGGTACCGCAAAGGCGTAATGCTCAGCAGGAGACAACAATGAAAATTTTCCAACGATACAACCCGCTGCAGGTGGCGAAGTACGTGAAGATCCTGTTTCGTGGACGGTTATATATCAAGGACGTAGGCGCTTTTGAATTTGATAAGGGTAAGATTCTTATCCCAAAAGTGAAGGACAAGCTGCATTTTTCGGTGATGTCCGAAGTTAACCGTCAGGTCTTGCGTCTGCAAACTGAGATGGCTTGATCAAAGTGCTATGCGGTAGTTAAAAAAACGGCTCCAGGACTGGAGCCGTTGATGTTTCTGCAAGGCGCTATGACGCCTTCGCCTCTTCCTTCGCATCCGGCAGTTTTGGGACCAGAACGGTAGGTTTACTGTCCAGACGCGTCACCAGCAGCTGATCGATCTTGTAATTATCGATATCCACCACTTCAAATTTGTAGCCTGAATATTTCACCGAGTCGGTGCGTTTCGGGATTTTACGCAACATGAACATCATAAAGCCGCCGATGGTCTCATAGTTGCCGGACTGCGGGAATTCGTCGATATCCAGGACGCGCATGACGTCATCAATCGGCGTACCGCCGTCGACTAACCATGAGTTTTCATCACGCGCCACGATCTGCTCTTCCAGGCCCTGACCAACTAAATCGCCCATCAGCGTCGTCATCACATCGTTGAGCGTGATAATCCCCACCACCAATGCATACTCGTTCATGATGACGGCAAAATCTTCGCCTGCGGTTTTGAAGCTTTCCAGCGCTTCAGAGAGCGTCAGCGTATCCGGGACGATCAGCGTATTGCGGATCTGCACGCCGCTGTTCAGCGCCATGCTCTGGTTGGCCAGCACGCGGTTGAGGAGATCCTTTGAATCGACATAGCCAATGATGTGGTCGATATCTTCGTTACACACCAGGAATTTGGAGTGCGGGTGTTCCGCCACTTTGTTCTTCAGGCTCTGCTCGTCTTCGTGAAGATCGAACCAGATAATGTTCTCGCGCGAGGTCATTGAAGACGGTACGGTACGGGATTCCAGTTCGAACACATTTTCAATCAGCTCATGTTCCTGCTTGCGCAGAACACCCGCCAGCGCACCGGCTTCGACCACGGCGTAAATGTCGTCTGACGTGATGTCATCTTTACGCACCATCGGGATTTTAAACAGGCGGAAAATGTTATTTGCCAGACCGTTAAAGAACCACACCAGCGGGCGGAAGACCAGCAGACAGAAGCGCATCGGGTTGATGATACGCAAAGCCACAGCTTCTGGCGCAATCATACCGATGCGTTTCGGGGTTAAATCCGCGAACAGGATGAACAGGCCAGTAACCAGTGAGAAGGACAGAATAAAACTTAACTGTTCGGACAGCTCTGGAGCGAAGTACTTTGAGAACAGACTGTAAAACGCCGGGGAAAAGGCCGCATCACCAACGATACCGCCGAGAATGGCAACCGCGTTAAGGCCAATCTGCACCACGGTAAAAAACATGCCGGGGTTTTCCTGCATCTTCAAAACACGCTGTGCGTTTACATTGCCTTCATCGGCAAGCAGTTTAAGTTTGATTTTGCGTGATGCGGCAAGCGAGATCTCGGATATCGAGAAAAACGCACTCACGGCGATCAGGCAGAGAATGACTAAAATACTGTTTAACATATCTTATCCGACCGTTCGGGTCAGATCCTCGGAAGGGAGAAGTTGATAAATCCGTGTGAAATACACATTGAAAACCGGCTCGTGGAAGTGAGCCGGTAAATTCAGAAGCTAGTATAGCGTAAGGTACTGTAAAGTCGCCAGAGGGGGAAATTTAACCTTGTGGTGGCAAACACACGCCAATCCCGCCAATTCCACAGTATCCATAAGGGTTTTTGTGCAGATATTGTTGGTGATCGTCTTCGGCATAATAGAACGGGGTTGCCGTACTGATTTCCGTTGTAATGGTCCGCTCGTCGCCAGCGGCGGTCATCGCCGCCTGAAAACGTTCAAGGCTGGCCTGTGCTGCGGCGGTTTGCTCTGGCGTTAAGGGATAAATAGCGGAACGATACTGCGTACCCTGGTCGTTCCCCTGGCGCATACCTTGCGCCGGGTCGTGATTTTCCCAGAACACCTGCAGCAGTTGCTCGTAGCTGATAACATGCGGGTCATAGACGACGCGTACCGCCTCGGCATGCCCGGTATCGCCAGAGCAAACTTCCCGATAGGTCGGGTTAGGGGTATAGCCGCCGGTGTATCCGGCTGCGGTGCTGTACACGCCGGGTAATGACCAGAATAAACGCTCCACGCCCCAGAAACATCCCATGGCGAAAAGGGCGATTTCCATACCGTCGGGCACGTTGGTCATCGAATGTTGGTTAACCGCATGCAGCGTTGCCACTGGCATCGGGGTGTTGCGTCCAGGTAGCGCATCTGCTTGAGTAACGAGATGCTTTCTATCAAATAAACTCATGGCCGTTCTCCCGAAATCAGTCATTTGGGTTAAGGTTGTAACGAGACGCGTCTTTGCCCACAATAAACGGCATGAATACGTCTAGAGTTAAACATAAGAAATATTTGGGTTGCCGTCTGTTTTTCAACTCTTATTGTTGATTTTTTGTTAAGCCGAGGAACGGCATAGTATTTTTTTCCAGGGGTGGGAAAAAAGGATATTCAGGAGAAAATGTGCCACATATCCGTCAGTTATGTTGGGTGGGATTACTGTGCTTAAGTGGCTCCGCCGCCGCCGCGAATGTTCGCTTACAGGTCGAAGGATTATCAGGACCGCTGGAGAAAAACGTCCGTGCGCAGCTGTCCACGATTCAAAGTGATGAAGTCACGCCAGACCGACGCTTTCGTGCGCGCGTTGATGATGCCATCCGCGAAGGGCTAAAAGCGCTGGGCTACTTTGAGCCGACTATCGATTTTGAGCTGCGCCCGCCACCGGCGAAAGGACGCCAGGTGCTGATTGCCAAAGTAACCCCCGGCGAGCCGGTGCTGATTGGCGGCACCGAAGTGATTCTGCGCGGTGGCGCGCGTACGGATAAAGATTACCTGGATCTGCTGAAAACGCGCCCGGCAATCGGCACCGTGTTGAATCAGGGAGACTATGACAACTTCAAAAAATCCCTCACCAGCGTGGCGCTGCGCAAAGGTTATTTCGACAGTGAATTTAATAAAAGCCAGCTTGGAATAGCGCTTGAGCGCCGTCAGGCGTTCTGGGATATCGATTACAACAGCGGCGAACGCTATCGCTTTGGGCATGTCACCTTTGAAGGCTCGCAAATTCGTGATGAGTACCTGCAAAACCTGGTGCCATTTAAAGAAGGTGAAGCGTACGAGTCGAAAGATCTGGGGGAACTGAACCGTCGTCTGTCGGCGACCGGATGGTTTAATTCTGTGGTTGTCGCGCCGGAATTTGATAAAGCCCGCAAAACCAAAGTGCTGCCGCTAAAAGGCGTGGTCTCGCCGCGTACCGAAAACACCATCGAAACCGGGGTTGGTTATTCAACTGACGTCGGGCCACGGGTAAAGACCTCGTGGAAAAAGCCGTGGATGAACTCCTATGGCCACAGCCTGACCACCAGCGCCAGTATCTCCGCGCCAGAGCAGGTCCTTGATTTTAGTTATAAAATGCCGCTGTTAAAGAACCCGCTGGAGCAGTATTACCTGGTGCAGGGCGGCTTTAAGCGTACCGATTTAAACGACACCGAGCAGGACTCCACGACGCTTGCGGTTTCCCGCTACTGGGATCTCTCCAGTGGCTGGCAGCGCGCGATTAACCTGCGCTGGAGCCTCGACCACTTTACGCAGGGTAACGTCACCAATACCACTATGCTGCTCTATCCGGGCGTGATGATTAGCCGGACGCGTTCGCGCGGCGGTCTGATGCCCGTCTGGGGCGATTCACAGCGTTATTCCATTGATTACTCCAATACGGCCTGGGGCTCAGACGTTGATTTCTCCGTCTTCCAGGCGCAAAACGTCTGGATCCGCACGCTGTACGACAAGCATCGCTTTGTGATGCGCGGTAACCTCGGCTGGATTGAAACCGGGGACTTCGACAAAGTGCCGCCGGATCTGCGTTTCTTCGCCGGGGGCGATCGCAGTATTCGCGGCTATAAATACAAATCTATTTCGCCTGAAGGCAGCGACGGTAAGCTGAAAGGGGCCTCGAAGCTGGCAACCGGCTCGCTGGAATATCAGTACAACGTGACCGGGAAATGGTGGGGCGCGATGTTTGTCGATAGCGGCGAAGCGGTCAGCGATATCCGCAAAAGCGATTTCAAAACCGGCGCCGGGGTCGGCGTACGGTGGCAATCGCCGGTCGGTCCCATCAAGCTCGACTTTGCCGTTCCTGTCGGCGACAAAGATGAACATGGTTTACAGTTTTACATCGGTCTGGGGCCTGAATTATGAGTTTATGGAAGAAGATAAGCCTCGGCGTGCTGATTTTTATCCTGCTGTTGTTAGGCACGGTGGCGTTTCTTGTCGGCACCACCTCGGGCCTGCACCTGATCTTCAAAGCAGCTAATCGCTGGGTTCCGGGGCTGGAAATTGGTCAGGTCACCGGCGGCTGGCGGGATTTATCGATCAAAAATATTCGTTATGACCAGCCTGGCGTGGCGGTGAATGCCGGCGAAGTGCATCTGGCCGTCGGGCTGGAGTGTCTTTGGGATAGCAGCCTGTGCGTCAACGATCTGTCTCTGAAAAATATCAACGTGGCGATCGACAGCAAGAAGATGCCGCCTTCAGCACCGGTTGAGGAAGAGGATAGCGGCCCGCTTAACCTTTCCACACCTTATCCGATTACGCTTTCACGCGTGGCGCTCAACAACATCAATATCAAAATCGATGACACCACGGTTTCAGTGCTCGATTTTACCTCCGGCCTGAACTGGCAGGAAAAAACGCTGACCCTGAAGCCAACGTCATTACAGGGCCTGCTGATTGCCCTGCCTAAAGTGGCGGAAGTGGCGCAGGAAGAGGTCGTTGAACCGAAGATTCAAAACCCGCAGCCGGATGAAAAACCGCTCGGCGAAACGCTAAAAGATCTGTTCTCAAAGCCGGTGCTACCGGAAATGACCGATGTCCATCTGCCGCTCAACCTCAATATTGAAGAGTTTCGCGGTGAGCAACTGCGCGTGACCGGGGATACGGATTTAACGGTGCATAACATGCTGCTCAAAGTGAGCAGTATTGACGGCAACATGAAGCTCGACGCGCTGGATATCGACTCTAATCAGGGTACGGTAAACGCCAGCGGTACGGCGCAGCTCACCAACACATGGCCGGTGGATATTACCCTCAACAGCACGCTGAACGTCGATCCATTAAAAGGCGAAAAGGTGAAGCTGAAGGTCGGCGGCGCGCTGCGTGACCAGCTGGAAGTCGGCGTCAATCTGTCTGGCCCGGTTGATATGGACCTGCGTGCGCAAACGCGTCTGGCAGAAGCCGGATTACCGCTCAATCTGGAAGTGGTGAGTAAGCAGGTTTACTGGCCGTTTACCGGCGACAAGCAATTCCAGGCCGATGACATTAAGCTCAAGCTGACCGGTAAAATGACCGACTATACGTTGTCGATGCGTACCGCGGTGA
>NZ_JAHLQZ010000005.1:0-77236 GCF_018919505.1 Citrobacter sp. S55_ASV_140 | reverse complement strand
ACACCAATAATATTACGGCCTTCAACGAACTGAAGAACGGGGAGTATTCAGCACTGATCTCCAGCACGGTATTACTCAAAGGGATGATTGCTCAAACACCAAACCCTGAGGAGTATGCGCTGTCAGATATTGCACTCAGCGCCCCGCTACCAGCGGGCCTGTTGCTCCCGTTACATGATAAAGAATTTAAAGAGTTTGTTGATGGCACGTTGTCTTCTCTGATGACCAGCAACGACTTTACTGCGCTGTACAATAAATGGTTTCAGTCACCGATTCCGCCGAAATCCATCAATTTAAACATTCCCATGTCAGATAACCTGAAAGCACTAACGGCTGCTAAAAAGAAGATCAGTTTTGATTATGAAAAATATAATTAATCGTGAAATGGCAAGGGTGAAACGTACGGTGCAATGGCTGATCCTACTGGCAGGTATCGTCATCTCTCCTGCGCTGATGGCTCAGCAAAACGCCGCGACGTTCGACCATATTCAGAACAGCAGCGTGCTAAACGTGGGCTATCGCCAGTTACCGCCATTTTCATTTACCGACAACAATGGCAAGGTCACGGGTTATACCATTGCGGTATGTAACATGATTGCCGATAAGTTGCGCCAGTATCTTAAGCTCAATAGCTTAACTATTCATTATATTCCCGTGAGCTTCGGGGAACGCTTTACCGCATTAAACACGCGCAAAATTGATATGGACTGTAGCGTAAATACCAATGCGCCGGAGCGGATATCCAGCGTCTCATTTTCTCTCAACTATTACATCGCAAAAATGCGCATCATTGCGTTACGTAAAAATAATATCCACTCGATTGTCGATCTTAAAGGCCGCACGGTGAGCCTGCCTGGAAGCTCAAAAGATTTGCTGGAGTTTAATAAAGCCAACAGAGAGCAGCATCTTAATATTTCGACAATTACTACCACCACGATAAACGGTGCGTTTGACAAGATGGCGCATAATGAAGCCGCCGCCTTATTCCTTGATGATGTTCTGGCCTGGCCGTTGATTAAGGATAGCGAGCAACCGGAACTGTTCAGCGTGTCGGCACAGAGCATCGGCAATGATATGCACTATGCCATTATGATGAGGAAAAACGATCCGCAGTTCGTGACGTTTGTTAACAGCACGCTGAAAGATTTCTTCGCCTCACCGATCAACGCGCAGTTACGCAAAAAGTGGCTGTCTCCCTGGTCCTGCGAAAAGATGAAAATCCCATCGCCAGGCAGCTGTCAGCATAGTAATTGAACACTATCAGCCGCTCTTTACACCACCGCCTGCTGCGCCTGTGGAAAATCCCCGGGGTGCTGCTGTTGCTATTGACCGTCCATTCGCTGCGCGCCGCCTGGGATTTTGCCAGCATCCAGCAGAAATCCGATGCGCTTTACGGCCCCGCAAGCCCGCAAGCGCAACGGCGGATCAACGCCTGGCAGCAGTTGTTGCTCCAGTTGCGTAATGCAGACGAACAAACACAATTACACGCCGTAAACCAATTTTTTAACGATAAGCTCCGTTATACCGAAGATATTGACGCCTGGCATGACGTCGATTACTGGGCAACCCCCATTGAATCACTGCGCAAAGGTGAGGCGGATTGTGAAGACTACGCGATCGCTAAATATTTCACTCTCCGCCAGTTGGGCATCTCCGAAGACAAACTGCGTATTACCTATGTTAAGGCCCTGCGTTATAACCGGGCGCATATGGTGCTGACCTGGTACCTCACGCCTGAAGCTATTCCTCTGGTACTCGACAGCCTGACCAATACCATTTCACCGGCCACCCAGCGTATGGATTTATTACCCGTGTACTCCTTTAACAACACTGGCCTTTGGCTTCCGGGCAACCAGAACAATAAGCGCGTTGGCGACAGCAAGAGACTTTCTCGCTGGCAGCAAGTTTTCATCAAAATGCGGGAAGAGGGCTTCCCGATGGATAAATAGGAATCACCTGTGTCTCTTTTTAAACAGTTACTCCTGACAATCTCTCTCTTTATGATGGTTGTGTTTAGCGGCAATTTTATCGTGACGTTAGAAAGCTCTCGCGATCAGTCCAATAACCAACTCCTTTCACATGCCCAGGATGCAGCAACCGCGTTGGGCGTTTCGCTGACCCCCAACGTCAACGATCCGGCGATGATCGAGCTAATGGTTAGCTCCATTTTCGATAGTGGTTACTACAAAAAAATCCGTATTGTCGATCTGCAAAACGGCAAAACGATGCTTGAGCGTCGCGCGGCGGCGTCGATTCCCAATGTTCCCGGTTGGTTTGTTGATCTGGTGGATGTGACTCCGCAAACCGGCGAGGCGACAATTATGCGCGGCTGGCAGCAGGCCGCTCGTGTGGAAGTGACCAGCGATCCGATCTTTGCCGTACAGCGTCTGTGGGACAATACCCTGGGCAATCTGCTGTGGATGCTGTCCTGTAGTCTCGTCTGTTTAATCGCAGGCATTCTGCTGCTGCGCAAACTGCTGCGCCCGCTCAATTATCTGGCAAAACAGTCAGAAGCCATTGCCCGCCGCGAATTTCTGACGCTACAGGAACTGCCAAAAACACCGGAATTACGCCGCGTCGTTAACGCCATGAATTTGATGGCAGCGAAGCTCAAGTCGTTATTTGAAGAGCAAGCTGTCTATAGCGAACGTCTGCACAATGAAGCTTATCTCGACAGCCAGACCGGAATTGCCAACCGCCGCGCGTTCGATATGCAGTTTCAGGCGCGGCTAAGTGATGCCGATACGGCGCCAGGGTATCTGATGCTGGTTCGCGTTCAGGACTTAGGCGGTCTGAATCAGCGTTTTGGCGGCCCGCATACCGATAAGCTGTTGCTCAATATTGCCAACCTGCTGAACGCGCATAAAGAAAAATATGCCTCTCTCGACAGCACCCTCGCGCGCATTCGCGGCGGCGAGTTCGCCCTGCTCTGCCCCGGCGTTACGCACGGTGAAATGCTGGACATGGGCAATTCGCTGTGTCAGAAGCTGACGGCCTTTTATGCCACCGGTATGTCAGACCAACAGCCGGTCGCCTACACCAGCATGGTGCCATTCAGCGCCGGAGATAACGCGCAGTCATTGCTGATCCAGGCCGATCGCCTGCTGGTGGAAGCAGAAACGCATACCGACCATCAGGTGGTTCCCACCACCGAGGTGCCAGCGGCTACCGAAGATCAGCATTTGTGGTTTGTTCGCCTTGAGCATGCGCTGGAAAATCAGCAATTCCAGTTGGTTTATCAACCCGTTGTGGATTGCCGCACGCCCGACAAAATCCTGCATTACAAAGTGCTGTCGCGCATTATTGACGAACAGGGCAACACCATTACCGCCGGTCGTTTCCTGCCGTGGATCCACCGCTTTGGCTGGAGCCATCGCCTCGATAAAGTGATGCTGAAACTGACGTTGAACCAACTAAAAACTGCACCGGGGAAATTAGCGCTGAGTATTTCAGGCAGTTCTGTCGCCAGTGCGAACGCCATTGCTGACCTGCTCAATCCGCTGCGCTATTCACCAAAATTAGCCCATCAGTTGATTCTGGAGCTGGATGAAAATCAGCTCCCGGGACCACATCAGATGGCGGCATTTGTCAAAGCTGTAGGCCAGCATCGCTGCGCGCTCGGTCTGCAACACTTCGGCAGTCGCTTCAACATGATCGGTCATCTGTCGCAGTGGGGGCTTGCTTATCTGAAAATCGACAGCAGCTATATCCGCAATATTGATGAAGAAAACGATAAACGTTTGTTTATTGAAGTGTTGTGCAGCGCCACGCGCAGTATTGATTTGCCGCTGATTGCCGAACGTGTTGAAACGGAAGGTGAGCTTAAGGTACTGCAGGAATTAGGGATTGATGGCGCAATGGGTCAATTATTAGGTGAACCCGCGCCGTTGTGATAACAGCAGGCAGCCTGTATATCGCCGGATGGCGCTTCGCTTATCCGGCCTACAAGCCGGCTGCCTGCATCAGCTAAAAAATACGGTCATCACTCCCAAGCAGTTGTTCTAACCCGCCAAGCTCCTGACGCGCGTTCGCGCGATTCATTAATTTAACCTGCGCCATCGGCGGAAGATCGGTAATGGCAATCACGCCTTTACGGATCAGCAGGTAAATCAGATCGTCGAGCACGCGAACCATCTCCAGGTCGCTTTTTTGCAGCATCTCTAACGTCTGTTGGGTGTCATTTTCAGCGTTTTTGCCAGCGCCTGCTGCCTGCGCGTGTGGTCCAGAATTCATATCAGTGTCTTTCATTTCGTATACCCTGATGCCGCTGCCCTGTTCGCACAGGGCAGCAAGCAACGGTTAGTGAGTCGGGTTGTGATCGGGTTTGGCTATCAGGTGATCCAACGAGTAGGTCGCAGAATGCAGATCGCCGCTTGCATGAGTAGACAGCGCAGTATCAATGCCATGCGCGACCTTCGCCGGACTGGCTATTTGATGGTGATCGCCGCCGCTTTGAATGTACTTCGCAATATCCACGCCTTCGTGCAGTTCACGCGCCAGATCGCTGAGATCGACTTTATCGAGCACAGCCTTCGCCCTATCGTCAGCGCTCAACACGGCAGTTGCCTGCCCGTGTCCGGTCGCGGCTGGCGCATAAGACAGAGATAATGCGTTGTCGTCGAACAGGTTGTGCAGCGCATGCTGCATCGCGGCATGATTTCCTTTATCCGCCGTATGCCCTTTGTGTGGTGCCGGATCGTCCATCGTCA
The DNA here is from genome assembly GCF_018919505.1 of Citrobacter sp. S55_ASV_140. Classification (NCBI taxonomy): domain Bacteria; kingdom Pseudomonadati; phylum Pseudomonadota; class Gammaproteobacteria; order Enterobacterales; family Enterobacteriaceae; genus Citrobacter; species Citrobacter sp. S55_ASV_140. The sequence continues at coordinate 72,527 of NZ_JAHLQZ010000005.1, read as the reverse complement.
CGTTCGGCGTTTGCGTATACGTCGTAGTATTGCCGTGGTCATCATGTGCCTCAACCAATACGCTTACGCGGTTATGGCCTGCCCGGAACGCTGAGGTCTCGGCCTCAATGTCATAGGTCAGCCCATTATTGCCCTGATGAAGAATCGCATCGTACTGATGCCCATTTACCAGCGCTTTAATATGCTCCCCATCATGCACATCACCGCTCACGCTGCCGGTGATATGGGTGATAGCCCCCTGTGCTTCCGCACGTGAAATATGGTTGTCCCCGGTGAGTTTATCCACGATAAGCGTGGCGTCTGCCTGTTGATCCACAGCATAGGTGTGGGACGTTGTCTTTGAATACGGGTTGCCTGGCGCATCATGACCGTTGACCTCAACCGAGAACGCGGTGTTCGCTTTCATCACATCGCTGTCTACATCGACATGATAAACCCGCTCACCATTCCCCAACGTATCTACCGAACCAGTATATTCATGACCACCAATCTTTAATTTGATCGAATCCCATACATCCACATCGCCGCCAAGATGCCCGGTTACCCTCACCGTCGTTCCCTGAAGTTCCTGTTGGTTCAGGACGTTATCCTGGGTGACGCTATCAATATCCATCGTTCCTGCAGCAGTCCTGTCAATAGTGATGGTCTTATCGGTATGGATCTCATCACGGTTACCTGCATCATCATGGGCGGTGACGTGAGCGGTTATTTTTTGATCGTGAATCAGGTCAACCGTACTGGCATCTACGCTAAATACCTTCTGCCCGCCGCTGTCTTTTACATCAGCCACCAGATCTTTACCGTTAACCGTGATGGTCACCCGATCGCCAACATCCACGTCCCCGGTCACATAACCGCTGATAGTGGTTTTCGCATGCTGAGTTTCCTCGTTATTCAGCACATCATCGACTGACACGTTGTCCAGCACGATGCTGGCATCAACCTGCGTATCGATAGTGACCGTTTTGTCGTTCACGGCATGCATTGGGTTCAACGCCGAATCCTGCCCTTCTACGCTGACGTGAATATTCGGATCATTTTGCAGCCCGACCGTACTCACCATCGCTTTGTAGCCCAGTTGCCCGTTCATATGCGGCAGCTCAATGACACGCGTATGTACTGTGACGCCATCGACGAGAATGGCGACTTTATCACCGAGATGCACGTCGCCATCCACCGTACCACTCACCTCAACGCTTCCGGCTTTCACTTCATCAGCATTGATAATATCGTCGCCACCGACGGTGTTGATGGTCACGCTGCCGTTTGCCGACTTATCAATCGCGTAGCCCTGCGTAAAGCTGGCGGACTGCACGTTGCCGTGATCGTCATATCCTGAGACTGTCGCGACAATCGCGCGATCGGCCAACAGGTCTTTGGTGTAAATATCGACGCAGTAGCGATGGTTATTATCGACAGTCGCCGCATAAGGGTTTCCGTTAACCGTCAGCGTTACCTTATCGCCCGGGTGCACATCTCCGGATACCGACCCCGTTACTGTCATCTTAGGTTGCAGCGATTCCCGCGCGTTCAGCACATTGTCACCGGCAATGTTATCTATCGTCACGCCAGCATTAGCGCTCAGATCGACCACGACATGGCTGCTGGCAGAGGCGCTACCCAGGTTGCCGTTATCATCCGTCGCCATGACCGTCGCGATAATATCCGGGTTATTGTGCAGATCGTTGATACTGACCTTCGTCGACCAGGCCAGGTGACCATGTTTATCATCATGCACGACCGCAGTCAGCGTATTGCCATTAACCTGCAGACTCACCACGCTGCCATCGTGGATCCCTTCGCCGCTGACCGTGCCGCTGACGGTCGTTTTTCCGCTTTGCGCCTCAGCCGCATTGATAACATCATCACCGGCGATCTTATCCATCGTTATCTGCAGCGGGTTATCCGTATCGACGGTGATGGTTTTCTGCACCGTATCTGTGGCTGTCCCAGCCGTGATGGAGACATCAAACATCGGGTGCGCCTGCAGTTCGCTGGTCGGCACATCAACCTCATATGCCAACTGTCCCGGCATCGTCGGGAGGCTCATAACATGTCCGGTGTACTGCATATGATTGATGGTGACAATCACTTCGTCCCCGGACTGCACGTCGCCGCTGACCAGGCCACGGATTGCCGTTGTCGCCTTTTGCGCTTCATCGTGGTTGAGAACATCATCGCCCGCCACCTTATCAACGGTAAGATGCACGGTCGGTTGGTGAGGTTGCGTGGTTCCTGTTCCCGTTGTCGTCGGGGTGTGCATACTAAAAGGCGTATTGGCAGGCGTATAAGTCTGGGTTACCCACGGGAGATCGATAAATTTATGCTCTACCGCTGTCGCCGTGTTGCCGTGATCGTCATGGGTGGTGATGGACACGGTGATATTGCCGTTGTTATTCCAATCCTGAGAAAGAATATCCAGCGTGTAACCCAGTTGCCCATCAGGGAGGGTAATAACATGCGTTTCCAGATGCGTGTTGTTACCCACATCAACGGTAACCAAATCATTAAGCTTCGCGTCCGGGGTAACATGCCCGGTTACCGTCACAAATTCCGGGCGGTTTCCAGCGGGTAGCGCCCACCCTCGCCAGCTCAACGCAGAATCAATCGTAATCCCGGCATCGGCAACGGTATCAACCACCACAGACATGTCATCGTGCCCGTGTGCAATATTGCCGGCGTCATCTTTGGCCGTCACTTCGGCATGAATATGCGGATCCATTAGTAGATCCAGAGTCGACACCTTCGTGCTGAAAGCCCGCTGGCCGTTGTGACCTTCCACCTGCGCATAATAGATCTGATGATTGATGGTGAGTTCAACCGTATCACCGATTTTGACATCGCCTCCCACCGTACCCGTAACCGTCGTTTGCGGCTTAAGGGCTTCGTCGTGGTTAATCACCGTATCACCACTGCCAGTGACGATCGGATCGATATGAACAATCGCGTCAATCTGGTCGTCAATAATCACGGTACTGTGCGCATCTGCCGTGGCGTTATTTCCTGCGGCATCAGTGGTGGTGATGGTTGCGGTGATATGCGGATCGTTTTGTAGCCATTGCGTATCCACGCCAATGGAATACCCCAGGGTTCCCAGATTGGGCAGGTTCGTCACCGTCGCATCAACCATATGGCCGCCGATATTCAGGTGCACCACATCATTAACCCTGGCATCTCCGCCCACCGTACCGCTGACGATCGTCGTCGTTTGCCCCAATTCGCTCTTATTCAATACATCGTCGCCCGTTACCGGATCGATGGTGATTGAGGCCAGCGCTTGCGCGTCCAGCGTAACCGTATGATGCGCTGTAATTTGCGCATGGTTCAGGGCATCGTCCGTGATATCCATGGTGACGCTGATATGCGGATCGGCAACCAGATCGGCCGTCGCAACGGGAACGTGGAATCCCATTTGTTGATTACCGCGATCCTCCACCACACCGGAATAGGTATGGCCGTTGATGGTCATAACCAACGGATCGCCGGGGTGAACTTCCCCGCTCACCATCCCGCTCACCATCGTATAGCCATGCATCTGCTCAGCAAGGTTCAGGGTATTATCCGGCGTCACGGCATCAATGGTTATCTGCGCATCGACACGGGTATCGATAATCACTGTGGTTTCTGCATTGGCCGTCGCCGGGTTGCCCGCGCCATCGGTGGTGCTGACCGTCGCGGTCAGATGCGGATCGGAGATCAGATCGGCGGTACTGACTTTAATGCTATAGCCGAGAACGCCGCCTCCGGTATCGCTCACTTTTCCCGTCAGGACGTGGCCATTCACGGTGAGATAAACGACGTCATTTACATGAACATCCCCAGCCACTTTCCCGGTTACATACGTGAATGGTTGTTTTGATTCATCACCATTAATCATATTGTCGCCGGTGACCGGATCAATCGTCAGCATGGCTTTGGCATGTAAATCAACCAGCAGGTCGTGCGTTATCTCCGCTTGCTGGAAATTATGCACATTATCTTCACCGACTACACGAGCAACGATATGCGGGTCTTTGACCAGATCGCGGCTCAGAACGTCCAGCTTATATCCCAGCGCATTGTTATGTTCCGGGAGTGCCTGCGCGGTTGTTTCGTAGGTATGACCGTTGACGATGACCTGAACTTTAGCGCCCGCGTGTACATCGCCGGACACCGTGCCCATCACCTCAGTGAGATGTTTTGCTGCTTCTGCGCCGTTGAGCTTGTCATCGCCCGCTACCGTATCAACGGTGATTCCCGCCCCGGCATGATTATCAATATGCACCACATGGGTTGCGGTGGTTATAACCTCATTTTCTACCGCATCGTGAGAGGTAACCGTGACCTTAACGGACACATTTTTATCCTGGAGCCCCTTATTATCACTGAACGCCGTTGAATCAACGGGGACTTGATAGCCCAGATGTCCGCCACCAAGGTCGATGACCTTGCCGTTAAACGTCTGGTGATTGATCTCAACGATCACCGCATCGCCAGGCTGCGCGTCCCCTCCCACCTTACCGCTGATGAGTTGCATCGGCGTATCCAGCTCCTGGTGGTTAAGGTTGTTGTCGTCAGTAACGTTATCAATAGCCACGGTGCTGTGCGCCTGGGTATCCAGCGTGACGGTTCGATGCTCCACCGCAACCGCCTGATTGCCCGCAGCGTCGTGGCTGACCAGCGTGACCATTACGTCGTTGCTGCCTTCCTGCAGCACACCCGTTGGTACAAACACTTCGTAGCGCAGAACGCCGTGATCGTTAACCACTGTGCCGCTAAAGTCCTGATTTTGCCCCTGCACGTGAACAGTCACCACGTCACCCGCTTTGGCATCCAGACCTTTCGCGATACCGCTAATCAGCGTCGGCATGCGGTTTTCAATGGCGTTTACCACATCATCGGACGCCACCACTGCGGTCGTCACCACGTTTTTAGCAAAATTATCGATATGCACTTTATGGCTGTCAGTCGCGATGGCAAGGTTACCCGCCGCATCATGCGAGGTGACCGTGACGTGTACGTCGACATCCGTCAGCACATGAACGCTGTTGTTCGCAAACGCTGATGAGTCCACATCAATACGGTAACCCAGCTTCCCCTGACCAAGGTCAATGACCTGACTCTCGTACTGATGACCATTAACCACCAGTTGGATCGGGTCGCCGACCTTCGCATCTTCCCCCTCGACACTGCCCGTAATGCGCTGTGTCGCCGCGGACAGTTCCTGGTAATTGATGACATTGTCCGTGGCAATGTTATCCAACGAGATAGCGTTATGCGCATGCGTATCGAGGGTGATAATACGGTGCGATTCACTGGTCACCGCGTTGCCCAGCGCGTCATGGCTGAGCAGTGTTGCGACCACCGCATTCTTACCTTCATGCAGAGTTCCATGCGGCAAAACCACTGCGTAGCGTAACTGACCATTATCGTTGATCACCGTGCCGCTAAAGTCCTGCCCTCGTACGCTGATGGTCACCGCATCGCCAACTCTGGCATCGCCCCCCGCCACAATACTCACAATGGTGGGCATGCGATTTTCGTTGGCATTCACCACATTGTCCGTCGCTACCGCATCAATTTTGAGCGTGTTTTCCGCATAGTTATCGATATGAACTTTATGCGTATCGGTGGCGATGGCCAGGTTTCCCGCCGCATCATGAGAGGTGACCATCGCGGTAATATTCACATTCGTCAGAACATGGCCGTTGTTATCGGCAAATGAAGAAGAGTCCACATCGATGCGATAACCCAGCTTACCGCGGCCAAAATCAACCACCTTACCGCTGTACTGATGCCCATTTATCGCCAGTAAGACCGGATCGTTGACCTTCGCATCCTCACCGCCAACAAAACCGGTAATCGTCTGTTTAGCCGCAAGCAGTTCCTGGTAATTCAGCGCATTGTCTGCAGTGAGGTCATGTATGCGGATAGTATTATGCGCCTGCGTGTCTAACGTGATGGTGCGGTGTGCCAGCGCGGTAACTTCATTTCCCACCGAGTCATGACTGACCAACGTCACCACTACGTCGTTTGTACCTTCCTGTAAGGCCGTCTTCGGCAACGCGACTTCGTAGCGCAACTGCCCGTTATCATCAACGATTGTTCCGGCATAGTTTTGCCCATGGACGCTGACGGTGACCGCATCGCCCGCTTTAGCATCACCACCAGCGTCCCCGCTAATTAGCGTTACCATACGGTTTTCAATGGTGTTGACCACATCGTCCGTCGCCACAGCATTGATGCTGACCTGATTGGTGGCGAAGTTATCAATGTGCACGCTGTGGGTGTCGGTGGCGATCGCCAGGTTACCCGCCGCATCATGAGAGGTGACCGTGACCTTCACGTCCACGTTACCGTCGACCGGCACGCTGTTGTCAGCAAAGTCTGCAGTGTTTACCGTGATACGGTAGCCCAGCGCATTGTGGCCTAAATCGATAACCTCCCCGCGGTACTGGTGACCGTTGATCTCCAGTTGTACCGGATCGCCAGGTTTAGCATCTTCATTGCTGCCAATGGCGCCGGAGATGACCTGGTTACGTGTGTACAACTCACTACGATTCAGGGTGTTATCACTATCTACATCATTGATTGTCAGCGAATTATGCGCCTGAGTGTCGAGCGTGACGGTACGGTGCGCGAGCGCGGTGACTTCGTTACCCGCCGCATCGTGGCTGACCAGCGTTACCACCACATCGTTTTTACCTTCCAGCATTGTTCCTTTCGGTAATGCCACTTCATAGCGCAACTGACCGTTATCATTGACTACCGTTCCGGCATAGTTTTGCCCCTGTACGCTGACGGTGACCGCATCGCCCACTTTGGCATCACCGCCTGCCACACCGCTAATCAGTGTGGTCATGCGGTTTTCAATGGCGTTGACCACATCATCCGTCGCCACCGCGTCAATGTTGACCTGATTGGTCGCAAGATTATCAATGCGCACGCTGTGGGTGTCGGTGACAATCGCCAGGTTGCCCGCCGCATCGTGAGAAGTAACAGTGACCTTCACTTCCACGTTACCATCAACCGGTGTGCTGTTATTGGCAAAGTCGGAAGCGTTAACCGCAATACGGTAGCCCAGCGTATTGTTACCGAGATCGATCACCTGACCGCTGTACTGGTGACCGTTAAGCTCCAGTTGTACCGGGTCACCCGCCTTCGCGTCTTCTCCGCTGACGGTTCCGGAAATCACCTGGTTGCGCTTATACAGTTCGCTGCGGTTCAGGACGTTATCATCTGTCACGTTATCGATAGTCAGCGCGTTGTGCGCCTGGGTATCCAGTACCACGGTACGGTGCGTCACGGCGATGGCTTCATTGCCTGGCGCGTCGTGGCTGACCAGCGTCACCTGCACCTCATTCGCGCCCTCTTTCAGGGTGGCTGAAGGCACCACGATCTCATAGCGTAGCTGCCCATGGTCGTCGAAAATCGTGCCATGAAACTCTTTGCCCTGAAGGGTCAGGATGACCGGGTCGCCCGCTTGCGCATCGCCGCTGGCGACGCCAGAAATGACGGTCGGCATACGAAACTCATTGGCATTGACGACATCATCATTCGCCACCACTTCAATAGTCACGGCGTTTTGCGCGGATAAGTCGGTATCAACATGATGCTCGGTGGAAACCGTTGTGCGATTGCCGGCATCATCGAAAGAGGTCAGCGTGGCGTGAATATTCGGGTCGTTCAGCAATCCCTGAGTCTGTACCGGAATGGTATAAATCAGAGCGCCATTACCCGGGTCAGTAACGACGCCGGTATATTCTTTACCATCAACCAATAAGGTAACGATATCACCTGGTTTGGCATCTCCGCCTGCACTCCCATGGATCATCGTCTGCAGCTGGCGTGACTCTGCGTAGTTGATGAGATTATCAGGGGTAACGCTATCGACCGTAATATCAATACGTGGTCCGGTGATATCAATCAGCGCATGATCGACACTTTCTGCCGTTCGTCCTGTGACATCGGTCGCTATTGCCACTACGGTTACATTTCCTGGCACTAATCCGTTAAGGTCGGTATTAATATTCCAGTGACCGTTATTCACCGGAACCTCAACGGTGAATGTGTTTTTTTGGCTATCTGTGAAGGTAAGTGTGACGTGATTTTGATTACTGGTGCCGCTTAAATGGGTCTGGTGAAATTCACTGTTGTTAATAAATCCGTCATTACCGGCAAACTCGGTAATTTGCACTTCAGGCGGGAAAACGCTCGCCGAGCCTGCTCCCACTCCTCCAACCGGCAAATTGATCTCCCAGTTCGGGCTACCCAGACCTTTAGTATTAAAACCCGCTGTAGGATCAACCACCTGTCCGGTTAATTCAAGCTGAACCAGGGTGTGACCACCGCCACCGCCCTCAAGCTGTACCGGCGCGTCATTACCCGCCGCGGTGGCTTCCAGCACCTGCGTCGGGTCAGCGCCGTCGGCAATGGCTTTTTGTACGGCGGCAATATCCTGGGCATTATGCTCCGGATTATGGTTGACCTGTAGCCCGTGTTCGCCCCAATGGCTGTTACGGCCAATATCCAGCGTCTTCCCGTCTGGTAAAGAGAGACTTACCGCGCCGCTGGCGCCGGTCACAATTTCCTCACCGCTATATACTCTGTCGCCCTCATGAACAAGTCGTTGTGCGCCATTAGCATCGACAACGTATACCTGCCCAATGATTGCTTTGATCACACCGAGTAATTTGCTCACCGTAACCTCACTTAATTACCATCATTATTTTTATAAAATCGTTAATATATTAACGAACAAATATCACATTCATTTAATGTAAACATTAATATCTCAATGTAGAAAAAAACACATTTTAAAGAATGCAATTACATGAGACTTGACTGGCAAATGAATATAATAAAAAATAACCAAAAATAAAACACGATGTGACAAAACATGTCTGAGAATAGCTGACCATAGGCTTCAATTAAGACAATTTACCTTTGTTAATTAATATAACGTGTTTGTAAAAATGGATGATAGCGACGACAGCAGGATGTCATAACCGTGTCATATAAGGCATTCATGTCATGAAGAAGTTTTTAGTTTTTCTGCTTTCATGCTTTTCAATATCCTCAGTAAATGCAGAAGACTTACAAAATACCGTTAAAAACGCTTTAGCTAATCATCCTGAAGTTAATGCCGCAATAAATAGCCGTTATTCTTCAGAGCAAGAACTGCGGGCCGCTCAAGGTGGCTATTTACCCTCACTCAATTTAAATGCAGAGGCCGGACGCAAAAATGTTGATGATGCAACGACTCGCGCGGCAGGACGCAATAACGGTCTGACCCAGTCACCTAACGAAGCGACGCTGAGTCTTGAGCAAAATGTGTTTAATGGTTTTGCCACCTCCAGCGAAGTTGCACGGCAAAAAGCGACCGTTGACTCGCGCGCCTGGAGCGTGATGAACACCAGCGAAAGTACCGCTTATGCGGTCATTCAGGCCTATTTCGACGTGCTACAACGCGAAGAGTTTGTTCGCCTTGCTGAGGACGATCTGGCGAACCACGAACGCATTTACGACCAGATAAAACTGCGTACCGATCAGGGGGTTGGGCGCTCCGGGGACTTTATGCAAGCCGAAGCGCGTCTGGCGCAGGCGCGTAATAACTTGCTGACCGAGCAGACGAATCTTGAAGACGCGAAAACCACCTTTGTCAGCGTGACGGGCATGGATCCGCAAGGTTTAAGCCTGCCCGAGAGTATTGACTCTCAGTTGCCCACCTCGCTGGAAGACGCCAAAAGTCGGATGGAAAAAAACAGTCCATTACTGAAATCCGCCAATGCGGATATCGACGCCGCGCATCAGCAGTATGAGGCCTCGAAATCAACCTTCTATCCGCGCGTGGACGTTGAGCTTTCCCGCGGGATTAGTAATAACACCGACACCACCCGCGCCCATACTGAAGAGTGGGAAGCAATGGTAAAACTGCATTACAACCTGTACCAGGGCGGTAGCGACAAAGCCAATATGAACTCCCGCGCGTATCTGCATAAACAGGCGCAGGACGTACGCAATAACACGCTACGCCAGCTGAATCAGGAGCTGCGCCTGGCCTGGACGGCGTTACAAAACGCACGCGCTCAGCTTCCTTCAGCGGAAGAATATGCCGACCGTAGCGTTAAAGTGCGCACCGCTTATCAGGATCAATTCAGTCTTGGCGAACGTACGCTGTTGGATTTGCTCGACAGTGAAAATGAAGTTTTTTCTTCTAAACGTCGCCTTGTTGAACTGCGTTATCTGGCGATGACCAGCGGCTACCGTATTAGCGAACGCACGGGTGAATTAATGAATATTCTAAAAATCACACCGCCGCCATCAGGACAACCGGTCGATTCACAACAAGAAAATAGCTTACCGGATCTGCATTAATAATTATTAATCCAAAATAAATCTCTGACCTGCACGCTGATAATTAGCTTGCTATTATTTTAACGTGCACGGTCAGAAATGGTTGCGAAAATGAGTGCACAAGCTGAATTATTAAATGAAGTATCCGGGAATTATGCTTCTCCTAATTCTCAACATCACGACCCCCGCAGTTATAATGACGATCCGCTATTAGATAGCTTACTCATTCTGTGTGCGTTGCACGGTAAACCGGCGAGCCGTTCAACATTAAGCAGTGGGTTGCCATTAGAAAACGATCGGCTCACGCTGAATATATTTCCACGCGCGGCGGCAAGGGCCGGTTTAAAGGCGCGGATTGTCACGCGCGCGCTCGATAAAATTCCGGCCATGTCTCTGCCTGCAGTCCTGTTACTGCGTTGTGGCGGAACCGGAGTATTACTGGCATGGAACGACGACGGCAGCGCCCGCTTTATGCCCAGCGAAAGCGAAGGTGGAGAGATTTGCGTCGATGTCGCCACGCTTGAACAAAGCTATGCCGGTAAAGTGATTTTTGCTCATCCGCGCCACGAATTCGATTTGCAGGCGGAAGCTTTTCTGCCACGTACCAAATCCTGGTTTAAAGACACCCTGAAGCTGTCACGTTTCCTGTATATGGATGCGGTGCTGGCCAGCCTGCTGATCAACCTGATTGCGCTCGGCACGCCGCTCTTCACCATGAACGTCTATGACCGGGTCGTACCTAACCAGGCAACGGTCACGCTGTGGGTATTGGCGGTCGGTATCTGCCTGGCTTTTATTTTTGATCTGATATTGAAAATGCTGCGCGGTATCTGCCTTGATATTGCGGGCAAAAAAAGCGATCTCATCATCTCCTCAACGCTGTTTGAGCGCATTATCGGCATGGAGATGAAAGAACGTCCGGCGCGGGTGGGCAGCTTTGCGCAGAATATTCACGAGTTTCAGTCGCTGCGTGATTTCCTCTCATCACTTACGCTGACGACGATTATCGATCTGCCCTTCACCCTGCTGCTGCTGATCGTTATCGGGATTATCGGCGGTGCGCTGGCCTGGATCCCGCTCCTGACGCTGCCGATTGCTTTGTTGTGCAGTTGGGCGTTACAAAAACCGGTCAACGCGGCAGTCACTAAAACCATGAGTCTCGCCAGCGAACGCCAGGCATTGCTGATTGAAACCCTGAGCAGCCTGGATGCCATCAAAGTGAACAATGCCCAGAGCGAACGCCAGTTTCAGTGGGAACAAACGCTGGGCAGCCTGAGTCGCCTCGAGCTACGGGTGAAAACCTTGTCCAGCCTGGCGAGCAACCTGACCGGCTGGTTCCAGCAAATCTCCGGGGTGGTGATGATTATCGTCGGGGTGTACATGATTATCGGCGGCAAACTGAGTATGGGGGGACTTATCGCCTGCTACATGCTCAACGGCCGGGCATTAATGCCGCTGGGTCAGTTAACCGGCCTTATCGCCCGTTATCAGCAGGCGAAGCTCACCATCAAAAATACCGAGAAAATGATGTCGCTGGCGCAGGAGCGTCGCGCGGATGAAAATCCGCTCAAACGTGAGCAGCTACAGGGCAGCATAGAATTTCGCGATGTCGATTTCAGCTACCCGGAACAACAGAACCTGTCGCTGCAAAAAATTAATCTGACCATTCAGCCCGGGGAACGAATCGGCATCATCGGACGCAGTGGTTCCGGTAAAAGTTCGCTCAGCAAACTGCTGGTCAATCTGTACCAGCCCAGCGCCGGAAATATTCTGATCGACGGTATCGATTCTCGTCAGTTGGATGTGAACGATCTGCGCCACAGCATCGGCTACGTGCCGCAGGATATCCAGTTGTTCAATGGCACGCTACGCGACAATTTGCTATGCGGGGCGCGTTATATCGATGACGAAACCATGCTGCGGGCAGCAGAACTGGCCGGCGTCAACGATTTTGCGCGCTTGCATCCTGACGGCTATAACCTGCAGGTTGGCGAGCGCGGCTCCCGACTTTCCGGTGGACAGCGGCAGGCGGTAGCGCTGGCACGCGCGCTTTTGCTGGATCCGCCTCTTCTGTTACTGGATGAACCCACCAGCTCGATGGACAACACTAGCGAGGAGAAGATCAAACACGCGCTGGTCCCCTGCATCGCGGGCAAAACGTTATTACTGGTTACGCACCGCGCTTCCATGCTGTCGCTGGTTGACCGCCTGATTATTGTCGATAAAGGACGCATCATCGCGGATGGCCCGAAAGCTGTGGTGATGGATGCGTTGAAAAAGGGGCAGATTAATGCATCTCGCTGATTTCCTGGCTCGTGCCCGCCGCGCTATGCAGCACTATTTTCATGGCCGTGATGAAAATCAAACTGACAGTATCAATGAAGTCAGCCAGGCCATTATTGATGACTCCCCGAGAGTGATTCGACTGACGCTGTGGACGATCCTCGCGCTGGTGGTGTTGTCTTTCGTGTGGGCTGGCTTTGCGAAAATCGATGAAGTCACCCGCGGGGAAGGTAAAGCGATCCCGTCATCCAAACTGCAAAAAATCCAGAACCTGGAAGGTGGGATCGTCACCGAACTGTATGTGCACGAAGGGCAAATTGTTAACCCTGGAACGCCGTTGCTGCATCTGGATGATACGCGCTTTGCCTCTAACGTCGGCGAAACAGAAGCGGATAAACTCGGCCTGCGGGCAAAAGTTGAGCGCCTGACGGCGGAAGTTGAAAACCGGGACTTTGTTATTTCCCCAGAGATTGCCAGCAAAGCGCCGGATGTCGCGCGGGGAGAAACTGAACTGTACAACAGCCGCCGGGAGCAGTTTCACAACGAAATATCCGGACTTGAAGAACAGTTGGTGCAGAAAAAACAGGAGTTGCGCGACTTTGAATCGAAAGAAGAGCAGTTTAAGCACAGCCTCGGGTTAATACGCCAGGAAATCAAAATGTCCGAGCCGCTGCTCGCCTCGGGCGCCATTTCGAAAGTGGAATTACTGCGCCTGCGTCGTACCGAAGTGGAAACCGCCGGGCAGCTCAACTCTATTAGTTTGTCGCTGCCCAAAGCCGCGTCAGAAATTAAAGAGATTGAGAATAAAATCGGCGAGAGTCGAGGCCGCTTCCAGAGCGATGCGCTGGCTCAACTCAACGAGGCCCGTACCAATCTGAGCAAAACCCAGGCCAGCGTAAAAGCGCTGGAAGACCGGGTGAATCGTACCATGGTCACTTCACCGGTGCGCGGTATCGTCCAGCAGGTGATGGTGAATACCATCGGCGGCGTCATCCAGCCTGGCAGCGATCTGGTGGAAATCGTTCCGTTGGATGACAAGCTGTTAATCGAAGCCAAAATACAGCCGCGCGATATTGCCTTTCTCCATCCGGGTCAGCATGCAATGGTGAAATTTACGGCCTACGATTACACCATCTATGGCGGTCTGCAAGGCGAGGTGGTGCAGATAAGTCCGGACACCGTCACCGATAAACAGGGGCGAAGCTTTTATATTGTTCGCCTGCAAACGGACAAAAACTACCTGGGAACGAAAGAGCATCCGATGCTGATAATCCCAGGCATGGTAGCTAGTGTCGATATTCTCACTGGCAGGAAAACGATTCTCAGCTATCTGTTAAAACCGATTATTCGCGCTCGCGCGGAGGCACTCAGAGAACGTTAAGCGTCTGCGCTCCCTTTTATCATGTCAGGGAGCGCATAAATTTATAACGGAGTACAGAAGGAAAGTTTTCCCCGGTTTAACGTGATTTTCCCGTCATTAACCAGTTCCTGTAAAACCTTGTGGATGGCGCTGCGGGAGATATGATTACGGGTCAAAATAAAGGTATACACGGACGTTTTCTCACGCACTTCAGGTTCCATCGACCAAATATATTTTACGTGTTCAATAATCTGCTCACGAATGGTGCGATGCGACTGCAACGCTTCACGCTGGAAATAGCGTTGCAGGTGATGCGTTAAGATATCAAACGCCTGCTTCCATAAGTTTTTAGCGGTAAACAAATGATCGGCGTTCTGCACGCTCATTGCCCACATTTCACAATCGGTATCGCAACGTAAATAGTGTCCGGCGACTTCAGTGCGCATTTGCGGCAAACCGAGTATGGCCGGAGCAGAAATACTCACGGTTACCAGATCATTTTCCACACGATAAACAGAGACGGTCCCTTTCTCCAGAAACAAGATATTTCCATCAACCTTCAGATCAATACGCTGGCGTTTTTTGCGTAACGACAGCCAGGCATTATCTGACTTCTTCATTTCATCACCCACAAGTACTACAGCATTTTCAATTTCTTTCTGGAACATGGGACTCTCTACCGCAAATTATGGCTTTATCAAAATTCACTTAGCATCAAAAATAAATGTCAGCCCTCAAGAAAGCTGACATTTATCCCTCTTCTACATCTGCCACCGGCATTCCCTGGTGCCGTGGGCGCGTTCAGACACATGCTGTTTTCGCGTGGTGGCGTCAGGCAGTATATTGCGCTGTCCATAAAGAATTAATGGCAATCATCTTTGCCGCCATTATTTCATCTTTCTCTTCTTTGCAAGGTAGCCAAAAAGACACAATCCATTGATTTATATATGGTTTATTTTTATTAAAAAAGTTATCATAGTTGTTATATTATGATACTAGTTTGAAACACTTCGCGATTTTCGTTGTAGGATCGGGGCCATGCTGGTAGCTATTATGGGCTAAGTGGTATCATGGCCTACCAGCCACCTGGCGCATTATCAAGAGTAGAGACACTATGCCTGAGACTGGCAATGTCAGTTATCTGATTGAAAATAAAATAATATTTACGCCAGCCACACAATGTCTGGCGCGAGTAGCTCAACCCAATCAGCAGATAAAACTCAAACACTCAGCGTCATTATGTCTTTTATTACTTATTCAGCATCGCGGCCAGGTGGTTTCACAAAACGAACTACTGGAGTTTGGCTGGGGTAAAAACCATCGTCAGGTTAGTTTCAATGCCTTTTATCAAAGCATTCTCTCCCTGCGTAAAAGTTTGCTACAGCTGGATCTGGAGCAACCGCTAATCACAACCATCCCTCGCAAGGGGTTGATTATCCAGGAATCGTTTGACATTCAGACGATTGAGACGCCAGAGGGGATCTCTTCTTCAGGTGAAGAGTCCGTGGCCCCGGATACCGTTATAGAAGATCTGTTACCCGGGACACCGCGTCAATCTTTGTTCACCACCGCAGAAATAATCATGGTGACGCTGACTCTTATAATTTGCGCGCTTATATTATACCCATGGCAGGCCAGCGATGATTATTTTTCCAACTATATCACGGTCAGCAAAACGCCCACTGACTGTCAGTATTACTTTAACAATGATGCCAGTAATTTCTCCCGGCATACGGCGTTTATCAACAACAATCCGGGATTGTGTCAGAGCAATAAATTCATTTATATTACGACCTATCCTGAGTCAAAGAAATTGTCCGTGCTTGTATGTCGCTCACCGATAAAAGCCAGGCAAGACAACGCCTGTCAGTCGGTATATTACCCCCGGTATGATAGCTAATGAATTTATATCCCCGCACGTTCCGCATCCGGACAGGTGTAATCCTGCTGATCTGTTTTGCTGCGCTCATGGTTACTGCCGTCTATCGGTTCAGTAAAAACACAGGTGAACTTCATAATCTGACCTGTCGTTCAGCCATCGAAATAGTACGTAATACAAGCTCATTTCGTGGGATTATTGATATTAAAATCGGCGGGAGTAAAGGCATTGTGAATGTTGATGGCATCATCAAAGATGCCAGAAATAATGAGCAAACCGTGCAACGCATGGTCCTGTTTACTCAATCCAGCTACGGCTCAAGTCCGGTCTGGATTTCACAGAAAATACAAATATCCAATCGCGAAACGGCACCCGCCAGCCTTATTCAGGAACTGCTCCCCGACTTTTTCCTGACCAATACCAGCGTATCCAACGTCGATTATTTTGCGCTAAATAGCAAGACGTATCTGATTACCAAAGAAGGGATCCCCTACCTGTACTGCCAGAATTATGCGTTGCCGCAAAATGAAAAATTATAAGCTTTCTGGAGGCTCAACCTACGAGGGAATGCCAGAGGATGAATTTATGGTTCTCCCCTCTCCAGAATACATTGTCATCGTCTGAGTCGCCCCGGAGCGGAATCTGGATCGAGAAGTCATCCTTCCCCGCTTTCCCTGAAAAGCATATCTCCGTTATCATGTGCCTCTTATGTGATAACAACGAAAACAAGAATATCGCAATCCATTGAAAATCAGGGAACTGGACACAACTCCATGAGTACAATCGATAATCTCGACGCCCACACCCCCATGATGCAGCAGTATCTCAAGCTGAAAGCTCAGCACCCGGAAATACTGCTGTTTTACCGCATGGGCGACTTTTATGAACTGTTTTATGACGATGCGAAACGCGCGTCTCAGCTGCTTGATATCTCCCTGACTAAGCGCGGCGCATCCGCAGGCGAGCCCATCCCAATGGCGGGTATTCCCCACCATGCGGTAGAAAACTACCTTGCCAAGCTGGTCAATCAAGGGGAATCCGTCGCTATTTGCGAACAGATTGGCGATCCGGCCACCAGCAAAGGACCGGTGGAGCGTAAAGTTGTGCGCATCGTTACGCCCGGCACCATCAGTGATGAAGCGCTGTTACAGGAGCGCCAGGACAACCTGCTGGCCGCCATCTGGCAGGACAGCAAAGGCTACGGCTATGCCACGCTGGACATCAGCTCCGGGCGTTTTCGCGTTAGCGAGCCTGCCGACCGCGAGACCATGGCCGCCGAACTGCAGCGTACTAACCCGGCTGAACTGCTGTATGCCGAAGATTTTGCAGAAACCTCACTGATTGAAGGACGTCGCGGCCTGCGCCGTCGTCCGCTGTGGGAATTTGAAATTGATACTGCCCGTCAGCAGTTAAATCTGCAGTTTGGCACACGAGACCTGATTGGCTTTGGCGTTGAGAACGCCCCGCGCGGATTATGCGCTGCTGGCTGTCTGCTGCAATATGTGAAAGATACCCAGCGTACCTCACTGCCGCATATTCGTTCCATCACCATGGAGCGTCAGCAGGACAGCATCATTATGGATGCCGCCACCCGCCGCAATCTGGAGATCACCCAGAACCTGGCTGGCGGCGTTGAAAACACATTGGCTTCGGTACTCGACTGCACCGTAACACCGATGGGCAGCCGTATGCTCAAGCGCTGGCTGCATATGCCGGTCCGCGACACCAAAATCCTCACTGAACGCCAACAAACCATCGGCGCGTTACAGGATATCACCAGCGAATTGCAACCCGTGCTGCGTCAGGTGGGCGATCTGGAACGCATTCTGGCGCGTCTCGCTCTGCGTACCGCGCGCCCGCGCGATCTAGCCCGCATGCGCCACGCTTTCCAGCAACTCCCTGAACTACGCGCGCAACTGGAAAACGTAGACAGCGCCCCGGTGCAGATGCTGCGTGAGAAAATGGGAGAGTTTGCGGAGCTGCGTGAACTGCTGGAACGCGCCGTCGTGGAAGCTCCACCGGTGCTGGTACGCGACGGCGGCGTCATCGCGTCTGGCTATAACGAAGAGCTGGACGAGTGGCGAGCGCTGGCCGATGGCGCAACCGACTATCTCGACAGACTGGAGATCCGTGAGCGCGAACGCACTGGTCTTGATACGCTGAAAGTCGGATTCAACGCCGTTCACGGATACTACATTCAGATCAGTCGTGGACAGAGCCATCTGGCGCCAATTAATTACGTGCGTCGCCAGACGTTGAAAAACGCTGAACGCTACATTATTCCAGAACTGAAAGAGTATGAAGACAAAGTTCTGACTTCCAAAGGTAAGGCGCTGGCACTGGAAAAACAGCTATACGACGAGCTGTTCGATATGCTGCTGCCGCATCTGGCTGATTTACAACAGAGCGCCAGCGCGCTGGCGGAGCTGGACGTCCTGGTCAACCTCGCAGAACGTGCTTATACGTTGAATTACACCTGTCCGATCTTCACCGATAAACCCGGTATTCGTATTACCGAGGGTCGTCACCCGGTGGTGGAGCAGGTACTGACAGAGCCGTTTATCGCCAACCCGCTCAACCTTTCCCCACAGCGCCGGATGCTGATCATCACCGGGCCGAACATGGGGGGGAAAAGTACCTATATGCGCCAGACCGCATTGATTGCGCTGCTGGCGTATATCGGCAGCTATGTCCCGGCACAAAAAGTCGAGATAGGGCCTATCGACCGTATATTTACCCGCGTTGGCGCGGCGGATGATCTGGCATCAGGTCGTTCCACCTTCATGGTTGAGATGACCGAAACCGCCAACATTCTGCATAATGCTACCGAAAACAGCCTGGTGCTGATGGATGAGATTGGACGCGGCACTTCAACCTACGACGGCCTGTCGCTGGCATGGGCGTGCGCAGAAAATCTGGCGAATAAAATCAAAGCATTAACATTGTTCGCCACCCACTACTTCGAACTGACTCAGTTACCTGAGAAGATGGAAGGCGTCGCGAATGTACATCTGGACGCGTTAGAGCATGGCGATACCATCGCCTTTATGCACAGCGTACAGGATGGCGCGGCGAGCAAGAGCTATGGCCTGGCGGTAGCAGCCCTGGCAGGTGTGCCGAAAGAGGTCATAAAACGTGCGCGGCAAAAACTGCGCGAACTGGAAAGCATCGCGCCGAATGTTGCCGCAACCCAGGTCGATGGTACACAGATGTCGCTGCTTTCGGTTGCGGAAGAAACATCTCCCGCCGTTGAAGCGCTGGAAAATCTCGACCCGGATTCACTCACGCCTCGCCAGGCACTGGAATGGATCTATCGGTTAAAAAGTCTGGTGTAACGCCGTTGTGCCGGGTACGGTTTCGCCGCACCCGGCATTTTTTGATTAACGCTTATCTTCCGCCAGCAGCGGCGGGATACTTGGCACCATTGGCGCATCGTCGATATCTTTCTGCGTCATGCGAAACGCTTGCGGATAATGCTCGCGGCTGGTACGGCGTAGCGGCTCGGTATTACGCCAGGTGTACAGACAATGCTGGCACTGATATACGGTCCAGACACCTTTTACCGGCGAGTTCGCCATCACTTCAATATGTTCATCGGCACAACGTGGACAAATCATCTGCTACTCCTTATTTACGGTTGGCCAGCATGGCGGTCAGCTTTTCAGCCCAGGCTTTTGTTTCCGGTAAATCACATACCGGTTGGCTGTAATGACCTCGGTTATCCGGTGCAACCGGTGTCGTGGCATCGATGATGAGCTTGTCGGTAATCCCCGCCGGACTGGAACCGGGATCAAGTTCCAGCACCGACATATTCGGCAGTTGCACCAGATCGCCCGCCGGATTGACCTTCGAGGAGAGCGCCCACATCACCTGCGGCAGGTTGAACGGGTCAACGTCTTCATCAACCATAATCACCATCTTCACGTAACCCAGGCCGTGCGGCGTGGTCATAGCACGCAGCCCCACCGCGCGGGCAAAGCCGCCGTAGCGTTTTTTGGTGGAAATAATCGCCAGCAGTCCGTGGGTGTACATGGCGTTCACCGCCTGCACTTCCGGGAATTCGGCTTTCAATTGTTGATAAAGCGGTACGCAGGTCGCCGGGCCCATCAGGTAGTCGATTTCGGTCCACGGCATACCGAGATAGAGTGATTCAAAAATAGGTTTGCTGCGATAAGAGACTTTATCGATACGCACCACGGTCATATTGCGTCCACCGGAATAGTGGCCGGTAAACTCGCCAAACGGACCTTCGATTTCGCGTTTACGGCTTTCAATGACCCCTTCGAGGATCACTTCAGAGCCCCACGGCACGTCAAAACCGGTGAGCGGCGCGGTAGCGATCGGGTACGGGCTTTCACGCAGCGCTCCCGCCATCTCGTATTCAGACTGATCGTATTTCAGCGGCGTGGCGCCCATCAAAGTGATGATGGGATCATTACCCAGCGTGATGGCAATCGGCAAATCTTCACCGCGCTCTTCCGCTTTATGCAGGTGCAGCGCGATATCATGCATTGGTACCGGTTGCAGACCGAGCTTACGTTTGCCCTTCACTTCCATGCGGTAGATGCCGACGTTCTGTTTGCCAAAGTTGTCCCGATCCAGCGGATCGCGCGACACCACGCAGGCTTTATCCAGGTAGAAACCGCCGTCGCCATCGTTCAGGCGAAACAGCGGCAGAATGTCGAAAAGATTAATGTCTTCGCCGTCGACGGTATTTTCAGCCCATGCCGGGTTCGCACGACGTTCCGGGGCAACCGGAAATTTATCCCAGCGACGGATAAACTCATCAATCTGTTTTTTCACCGGGGTATTTGGTGGAAGACCTAAAGAGATGGCGTGATTCTGCCATGAACCGATGGTGTTCATCGCCACGCGGGCATCGGTAAAACCGCGAATATTGTCAAACCACAGCGCAGGCGCGCCATCACCAATACGCCCGGTCGCATTAGCCGCCGCAGCCAGATCCGGCTCGGCGTTAACTTCCTCACTGATTTTCAGCAGTTGTCCCTGGTCGTCCAGCGCCTGCAAAAAGCTGCGCAAATCATCAAATGCCATTATTCGTTCTCCTGTGCAAAATTCTGCGCCTGTCGTAATCCCTGCCAACGACGGGCGTTAGGGTGTTCAAGCCCAAACTGGTCGAGCACGCGCGCGACAATGTGCTGGGTAATGTCATCGACCGTTTGCGGATGGTTGTAAAACGCGGGCATTGGCGGGACCATCGCCACGCCCATGCGGGAAAGCGCGAGCATGTTTTCCAGATGGATGGTGCTGAGCGGCATTTCACGCGGCACCAGCACCAGTTTGCGCCCTTCTTTCAGCGCCACGTCTGCGGCGCGCCCCACCAGCCCTTCCGCGTAACCTGCGCGAATACCGGCCAGCGTTTTCATGCTGCAGGGGATAATGATCATGCCGTCAGTACGAAACGATCCGGAGGAGATGGTCGCGGCCTGGTCCGCGGGGTTGTGGCAATAGTCTGCCAGTGCGGATACATCGCGGACGCTGTACGGCGTTTCCAGCTCAATGGTCGTTTTTGCCCATTTCGACAGCACCAGATGGGTTTCCACCCCCGGCATTTCCCGCAGCGCCTGTAGTAGCGACACGCCGAGCGGTGCGCCGGTAGCCCCCGTCATTCCTACGATCAGTCTCATTCAATTCCTCAATTTGTTCGTGTACGAACATTTTGATTAAAATACTCCCACAATTCATTGTGGGCAAGGCCACCGCGCACGGATAGCTAAAACAGCGATGGTTAAAAAAGGAGGCGTAACCCGCTATGATAGAGACTGACCGATATCCCGGAGCTCTCATGCCGTTACGCAATAAAGCATTTCATCTTTTACGTCAGCTTTTTCAGCAGCATACGGCTCGCTGGCAACATGAGTTACCAGAGCTAACCAAACCGCAGTACGCGGTGATGCGCGCCATTGCCGAACAGCCCGGCATTGAACAGGTCGCCCTGATGGAGGCAGCGGTCTGCACCAAAGCCACACTTGCGGAAATGCTGAGCCGAATGGAAAAGCGTGGGCTGGTCAGGCGGGATCACGACCCGGCGGATAAGCGTCGGCGGTTTGTTTATTTGACTGCGCAGGGAGAAGCATTATTGGCCAGCGCAACCCCGGTAGGAGATCGCGTGGATGATGAGTTTCTGGGCAGACTGAGCGAGGAAGAGCGCAAACAGTTTACTCAACTGGTGCGTAAGATGATGGGATAATCGTTCGGATGGCGGTTTTGGGTGATGTCTTTGTAGGCCCGATAAGCAAAGCGCCATCGGACAATATGTGCCGACCAATAAGCGGTAGCGCTAAAGAAAAAGGCCAGTCTCGATGAGACTGGCCTTTCTTGATGGAACTTGTGCTTACTCGCGGAACAGCGCTTCGATATTCAGCCCCTGAGTCTGCAGAATTTCGCGCAGACGACGCAGGCCTTCAACCTGAATCTGACGAACACGTTCACGCGTGAGACCGATTTCGCGGCCCACATCTTCCAGTGTCGCAGCTTCATACCCCAGCAGACCGAAACGACGTGCCAGCACTTCACGCTGTTTGGCGTTCAGTTCGAACAGCCATTTGACGATGCTCTGTTTCATATCATCGTCTTGCGTGGTGTCTTCCGGGCCGTTTTCTTTTTCATCGGCCAGGATGTCCAGCAACGCTTTTTCGGAATCGCCACCCAGCGGGGTGTCTACCGAGGTAATGCGCTCGTTGAGTCGGAGCATACGGCTGACGTCATCAACCGGTTTATCCAGTTGTTCAGCAATCTCTTCTGCGCTCGGTTCATGGTCCAGTTTATGCGACAACTCACGCGCGGTACGCAGATAGACGTTCAGCTCTTTTACAATATGAATCGGCAGTCGGATCGTACGGGTTTGGTTCATAATAGCCCGTTCGATCGTCTGACGGATCCACCACGTTGCGTATGTTGAGAAGCGGAACCCGCGTTCCGGGTCAAACTTCTCGACGGCACGGATAAGCCCCAGATTGCCCTCTTCAATCAAGTCCAGCAATGCCAGACCGCGATTGCCATAACGGCGAGCAATTTTCACCACCAGACGCAGGTTACTTTCAATCATGCGGCGGCGAGAGGCGACATCTCCACGCAGTGCGCGACGCGCAAAATAAACTTCTTCTTCGGCTGTTAACAGTGGTGAATAACCAATCTCACCAAGGTAAAGCTGAGTCGCGTCCAACACACGCTGTGTGGCCCCCTGCGATAACAGCTCTTCTTCAGCCAGGTCGTTATCACTGGGTTCCTCTTCACTCAAGGCTTTCTCATCAAAAGCCTCTACTCCGTTCTCATCAAATTCCGCATCTTCATTTAAATCATGAACTTTCAGCGTATTCTGACTCATAAAGGTGGCTCCTACCCGTGATCCCTAACGGAACTAGCACGTGAAAGCCTGGTTCCGCCGAATTATCGCTGCGGCAAGTAACGCAGCGGGTTTACGGATTTCCCCTTGTAACGAATTTCAAAATGCAAGCGTGTTGAACTGGTTCCGGTACTACCCATGGTAGCTATTTTCTGCCCCGCCTTGATTTCTTGTTGTTCCCGGACCAGCATTGTATCGTTATGGGCGTAGGCGCTCAGGTAATCATCGTTATGTTTGATGATAATAAGATTACCGTAACCACGCAGCGCGTTACCGGCATAAACGACGCGTCCATCTGCGGTCGCGACAATAGCCTGTCCTTTGCTGCCTGCAATGTCGATCCCTTTATTGCCACCTTCGGTAGCCGCAAAGTTTTCGATCACTTTGCCGTCAGTTGGCCAGCGCCAGGTAGAGATTGGCGCGCTGGTCGACGTTGAGCTTGCAGTTGTTTCGGTTGTGCTAACTGCTGGAGCCGTTACTGGCGCTGTGACAACTGTCCCAGCAGGCTTGTTGTTCGGCAACATTTTGTTAGCACTTTGTTCACCTGAATCCTCAGAATACGTAATTGTTGGTTTCGAAGCAACAGCAACGGTGGAATTTTGTGCAGGGTTGGTCACAACTCCTTGCTGTGCTGCATCCGCCTGGGTGATGGCATTCCCACCGGTAATCGGTGTACCCGAGGCGTTGCCCACTTGCAGAGTTTGCCCGACATTCAGGCTATACGGGGCCGGAACGTTATTGCGCTGTGCGAGGTCACGGAAATCGTTCCCGGTAATCCAGGCAATATAGAAAAGCGTGTCGCCTTTCTTGACAGTATAGGTGCTGCCGCCCGTGTAGCTACCTTTCGGAATATTCCCATACTTACGGTTGTACACGATACGACCGTTTTCCATCTGTACAGGCTGTTCTGCAACAGGTTGAATTTGCGTTGGTTGCGTAGTCGGAGTCTGCACCGGTTGGATCTGTGGCGTCTGTTGTACTGTCGACGTCGAGCCCATTTTTGGCGGAGGCGTAATCAGCATGCCGGAACTGGTGTTCGTGGATGCACCGCCGTCAACCGAGCTGACCGGCGCTGGTGGATTCGAGGTGTTTGAACAACCTGCCAGCCATAATGAAACCAGTGACAATGCCGCAATACGGCGAATGGTAAATTTGTGGCTTCCCGCGCTCATTTATCCCCCAGGAAAATTTGGTTAAAACCCGTAACGTAATCACCGTGCAAAAGCATCGACACGATACGCTGACTAATTCCAGAATATCCAGGAAAACTCCAGGTATTCAGAGCCAGTGTCTACGCAAGCTCCCCTTTTACTAAGGGAACAAAACGTACGGCCTCCACGGTATCAATAATAAATTCGCCTCCCCGACGACGCACCCGCTTCAGGAACTGGTGCTCATCGCCCACGGGTAAGACGAGAATACCGCCTTCATCCAGCTGCATCATCAGCGCAGTTGGGATCTCCGGCGGAGCTGCCGTTACAATGATAGCGTCAAACGGGGCTCGCGCTTGCCAGCCCTGCCATCCATCACCGTGACGGGTAGAAACATTGTGTAAATCCAGCTGTTTCAGGCGACGACGCGCCTGCCATTGCAGGCCTTTAATACGCTCAACGGAGCATACATGCTGCACCAGATGCGCCAGAATCGCCGTCTGGTAGCCGGAGCCAGTGCCAATTTCCAGCACCCGCGATTGCGGCGTTAGCTCAAGCAGCTCAGTCATGCGTGCAACCATATAAGGCTGCGAAATCGTCTGCCCCTGACCAATCGGCAAGGCAATATTGTCCCAGGCCTTATGTTCAAACGCCTCATCAATGAATTTCTCACGCGGCACGGCGGCGAGTGCATCCAGGACATGCTCATCTCGGATGCCCTGCGCACGTAATTGTTCAAGAAGAGTATGTACGCGTCTGCTTACCATTGCGTGTCGACTCCCACGCTGTCCAACCAGCTCGAAACCACCTCATGCGCGCCGTAGGCGGTTAAATCGACATGCAGCGGCGTGATGGAAACATAGCCTTCATCGACGGCGGCAAAATCGGTATCCGGCCCGGCGTCGCATTTTTCCCCCGGCGGCCCAATCCAGTACAACGTATTTCCGCGCGGATCCTGCTGTGGAATAACCTGATCCGCCGGATGGCGGCTGCCGCAGCGGGTGACGCGGATGCCTTTAATCTGATCCAGCGGTAGATCCGGAACGTTGATATTTAAAATACGCCCGGTGCGCAGCGGTTCACGACTCAGCGCCCGTAAGATACGACAGGTTACTGCCGCAGCAGTATCGTAATGCTTATGGCCATCAAGCGAGACAGCCAGCGCAGGGAACCCAAGGTGACGACCTTCCATTGCCGCCGCAACGGTACCGGAATAGATGACATCATCCCCGAGATTAGGACCTGCGTTAATACCAGAAACGACAATGTCCGGACGCGGACGCATTAACGCGTTCACGCCCAGATAGACGCAGTCGGTGGGCGTACCCATTTGTACGGCGATATCGCCGTTATCATAGGTAAACGTGCGAAGTGAAGATTCCAGCGTCAGCGAGTTAGACGCGCCACTGCGGTTACGATCCGGGGCAACCACCTGTACGTCAGCAAACTCACGCAGGGCTTTCGCCAGCGTTTGTATACCGGGTGCATGGACCCCATCATCGTTACTCAGCAATATACGCATAATCACCCATTGTGTTAATAAGTTCCCTTACTACACTGGTGGCGAAGCTACCTGCCGGTAGCCAGAAGCGTAACTCAACGGTTACGTCATCCCACCAGTTCCAGCTTAATTGTTGTGGATACAGCAACATAGCGCGTCGCGATGCCTCGACTTTCTCGCGCAATAGCAGAGACTGCAGCACGGTTTCATCCGCAACAGCGCTTTCTTCAAACACCAGCGCGTCGCGCTGAGTTCCCCACTCACCGCTACCCGGTAATGCCGCTGTAATCATCAATTCTTTGTCATCGACGCGACGCTGTAATTCAGTCTGTTCTTCCTGCGTGGCGACAAACCAGCTTCCGCGTCCCGACAATTGTAGCGCATCGCCGTCAACAACTTGATTAAAGTCTGTTTTTTTCAAGCGTTCACTGACGATCTGATTAAACAACGCGCTACGGGCCGCCGACAACCAAAAACTGCGTTTATTGCGATCGCGCACCGGCGCATCGCTTTGCGCCCAGCGCAGCGCCCCTTGCAGGTTGCTGCCGCCGATCCCAAAACGCTGAGCGCCAAAATAGTTCGGTACGCCGCGCTCGCTAATCGCCTGTAATCGCGCTTCAACATCATTTCGCTCGCTCACTTCACGCAGCACCAGCGTAAATTCGTTGCCTTTCAGCGCCCCTAAACGCAGCTTACGCTTGTGGCGCGCGTACTCCAGCACTTTACAACCTTCGAGCTCAAATTTGCTTAAATCAGGCATTACATTGCCCGGCACGCGCGCGCACAGCCACTGTTCCGTGACCGCATGCTTATCTTTTTGCCCGGCAAAGCTCACTTCACGGGCGTGAATTTTCAGGAACTTCGCCAGCGCGTCAGCGACAAAACGGGTATTGCAGCCGTTTTTCAGGATGCGCACCAAAATGTGCTCGCCTTCGCCATCCGGTTCGAAGCCTAGATCTTCGACGACGACAAAGTCTTCCGGATTGGCTTTCAGGACGCCATGGCCCAGTGGTTTACCATGAAGATATGTCAGATTCTCAAACGCAGTCATTTCGTTGCCTTAATGAGTAACGCCACCGCTTCACAGGCAATCCCTTCCCCACGCCCGGTGAAACCGAGTTTTTCCGTGGTGGTCGCTTTCACGTTAACATCATCCATATGGCAGCCAAGATCTTCGGCAATAAATACGCGCATTTGCGGAATGTGCGGCAGCATCTTCGGCGCCTGAGCAATAATCGTCACATCCACATTACCAAGCGTATAGCCTTTCGCCTGAATACGCCGCCAGGCTTCACGCAATAATTCGCGGCTATCTGCACCTTTAAAGGCCGGGTCGGTATCCGGGAAGAGTTTACCGATGTCACCCAGCGCCGCCGCGCCCAGCAAGGCATCGGTTAGCGCATGTAACGCCACATCACCATCAGAATGCGCCAGCAGTCCTTTTTCATACGGGATGCGCACGCCGCCAATGATAATTGGGCCAACGCCGCCAAAAGCGTGTACGTCAAAACCGTGTCCGATTCGCATTATGCATTCTCCAAATGGATTGTTCGGGAGAGATAAAACTCCGCCAGCGCCAGGTCTTCCGGGCGGGTGACTTTGATGTTGTCAGCGCGTCCTTCGACCAGTTGCGGATGAAAACCGCAATATTCCAGCGCCGAAGCTTCGTCCGTAATGGTTGCGCCTTCGTTGAGCGCACGGGTCAGGCAGTCGTGCAACAGCTCGCGAGGGAAAAACTGCGGCGTTAACGCATGCCATAAGTCGGTACGATCGACCGTATGGGCAATGTCTGTGCGGCCCGGTTCAGCGCGTTTCATCGTATCGCGTACGGGTGCCGCCAGGATCCCGCCAGTGCGGCTGGTTTCACTGATTGCCAGCAAACGTGCTAAGTCATCCTGATGCAGACACGGACGCGCGGCGTCATGCACCAGCACCCAACGCGCATCTCCTGCGGCTTGCAAACCGGCAAGGACAGAATCGGCACGTTCGTTGCCGCCATCCACTACGGTAATTTGCGGATGCGCGGCAAGTGGAAGTTGGGCAAAGCGGCTGTCGCCTGGGCTGATAGCGATGACGACTCGCGTCACCCGGGGATGGGCCAGTAGCGCATCAACCGAGTGTTCAAGAATGGTTTTATTGCCAATTGAGAGGTACTGCTTAGGACACTCTGTTTGCATTCGGCGGCCAAATCCGGCAGCCGGCACCACGGCGCAAACGTCCAATAAAGTGGCTGCCATGTTAGCTCCCTGGACGATTTATCGATTGTTTTGCCCTGCAGTCTGGGCGCGTTTAGACGCGTCAGGCACCAGACGATAAAAAGTTTCGCCCGGCTTAGTCATGCTGAGTTCGTTGCGCGCGCGCTCCTCAATGGCCTCTTGTCCGCCATTGAGATCGTCAATTTCGGCAAAGAGCTGATCGTTACGCGCTTTAAGTTTCGCGTTTGTAGCCTGCTGCGCAGCAACATCATCGTTGACGCGACTATAGTCATGTATGCCGTTCTTACCGAACCACAGCGAATACTGTAGCCAGACTAATAAAGCCAGCAACAGCAGCGTAAGTTTACCCATCCTGCCCCCTGAAAAACGGCATTAACATCCCATAACTTCCGTAGACGACTTTACATCAACGGACGGGAATGCCGCGACAACGCGGGCAAATGTACCACATTTGCCCGTTGTTACGTATACCCCGTGTAAGGAGAACATAATCTCATTGTTGGTTACGGTTTGAATTATGACCAGACAGTGAACGACATCGGCGATCGTTTAAAACGCACTTAGCCTAGCCCAAAAGCCAAAAGAATAGCGCGCTAAACATTCCACCCACCACCAGTAGGGTGCTGGTAATGCTCAGCAGCAGCTTTCCTTTTAATAGCGAGTGCAGGGCAATACCCGCCACAATCGCCACGGGCAGCAACGCGAGGAAGAAAGGCCAGGTATAAAGGAAGAAAAACAGTGTGTTAGGGCCATACATCAGACATGGGAACCCCAGCGCCAGCAGCCACGCTACAAAACCGACCACGGCCCCTGGTAGGGACCAGGTGGTTTCGTCGTCGGTAGCGAAGGTCTCTGACTCTGTAATAGTAATGTTATGGCTGTTACGCATATCTAATCCTGTGACCGTGACTGACCGGGCATGTAAGCTCGGGTGTCTCAGGATCTGATAATATCTCCCTGCCTCAGCAGGTCTAATAATTGGGGAACCAAATTTGTTACCAATTGTTCACCATCCAGATGAATCTCTGGCGATTCAGGCGCTTCGTATACCGAATCAATTCCGGTGAAATTGCGCAACTCCCCCGACCTGGCTTTTTTATACAGCCCTTTTGGGTCGCGCGCTTCGCACGTTGCTAATGGCGTATCGACAAAAACCTCAATAAAACGCCCTGCGCCAACGCGCTCGCGGACCATTTTTCGCTCGGCGCGATGCGGAGAGATAAAGGCGGTCAGAACTACCAGACCGGCATCCACCATCAGGTTAGCCACCTCGCCAACCCGACGGATATTCTCCTTACGATCAGCATCGCTAAACCCCAGATCGCTGCACAGGCCGTGACGCACGTTATCGCCATCCAGCAGATAAGTGCTGACGCCCAGCTTGTGCAACGCTTCTTCCAGCGCTCCCGCTACGGTAGATTTACCGGAGCCAGACAGTCCGGTAAACCACAGCACAACACCACGGTGACCGTGGCGTTGCTCCCGCTGTTGCGGTGTAACAGGATGGGCATGCCAGACGACGTTTTCGTCATGCAGCGCCATTATTTGCCTCCCTGCAGATCGCGCGCACCCCAGTGTGGGAAGTGGCGACGCACCAGCGCATTCAGCTCCAGTTCAAACGCGCTGAACTGAGAAGCGGCGGCTTGCTCCTGGATGATAGGCTCACGCACCAGCCCCGCGCCGACGGTGACGTTAGTCAGGCGGTCAATGATAATCAACCCACCCGTAACCGGGTTCTGCTGATAGGTATCCAACACCAGCGGTTCATCAAACGTCAGATTAACCAGACCAATGCCGTTCAGCGGTAACGCGTCGACCTCACGCTGGGTCAGGTTGTTAATATCGACCTGGTACTGCACGGTATCCACGCGCGCGCGGGTCTTCTTGCCGGCAACTTTGATGTCGTAACTCTGCCCCGGCGACAGCGGCTGTTCCGCCATCCACACCACATCAACGGCTGCGCTTTGTACCGCTGGCAACGCTTCACCTGCATCCAGCAGCAGGTCGCCCCGGCTGATATCAATCTCATCTTTCAGCACCAGGGTGATCGCTTCACCGGCATACGCTTGCTGTAAATCACCATCAAAGGTAACGATCCGCGCCACGCTCGACTCAACGCCGGACGGTAACACCTTGACGCGTTGTCCTACCTGCACGCGACCGGAGGCCAGCGTTCCGGCATAACCACGAAAATCCAGATTTGGTCGGTTCACATACTGCACCGGGAAACGCATCGGCTGGGTATCGACAATGCGCTGGATCTCAACGGTTTCCAGCACTTCAAGCAGCGTCGGGCCACTGTACCATGGCATGCTGACGCTTGGCGAAGCCACGTTATCGCCTTCCAGCGCGGAGAGCGGCACAAAGCGGATATCCAGGTTGCCCGGCAGTTGTTCAGCAAACGTGAGATAGTCTTCGCGGATGCGGTTAAATGTCTCTTCGCTAAAGCTCACCAGATCCATTTTGTTGATCGCTACCACCAGGTGCTTGATCCCAAGCAGCGTAGAGATAAAGCTGTGACGACGGGTCTGATCCAGCACGCCTTTACGCGCATCGATCAACAGGATCGCCAGGTCGCAGGTCGACGCACCGGTCGCCATGTTGCGGGTGTACTGTTCGTGACCGGGGGTATCCGCAATAATAAATTTGCGCTTCTCGGTGGAGAAATAACGATAAGCCACGTCGATGGTGATGCCCTGCTCGCGCTCGGCCTGCAAGCCGTCAACCAATAGCGCCAGATCGAGTTTTTCGCCTTGGGTGCCGTGGCGTTTACTGTCGTTATGCAGCGATGAGAGCTGATCTTCATAGATCTGCCGGGTATCGTGCAGCAGTCGACCAATCAGGGTACTTTTCCCGTCATCCACGCTACCGCAGGTTAAAAAACGCAGCAGGCTTTTGTGTTGCTGAGCAACCATCCAGGCTTCAACGCCGCCTTCATTAGCAATTTGTTGTGCAAGTGTCGTATTCATGGCGGCTCCTTAGAAATACCCCTGACGTTTCTTCAGCTCCATGGAGCCCGCCTGGTCGCGGTCAATCACGCGGCCCTGACGTTCACTGGTGGTTGAGACCAGCATCTCTTCAATAATTTCCGGCAGCGTCTGCGCGTTAGACTCCACCGCGCCGGTCAGCGGCCAGCAGCCAAGCGTGCGGAAACGCACCATGCGCTTTTTAATCACTTCGCCGGGTTGCAGATCGATTCTGTCGTCATCAATCATCATCAACATACCATCGCGCTCCAGCACCGGACGCTCAGCCGCCAGGTACAGCGGTACGATGTCGATATTTTCCAACCAGATGTACTGCCAGATATCCTGTTCGGTCCAGTTAGAGAGCGGGAATACGCGAATGCTTTCGCCTTTGTTAATTTGTCCGTTGTAGTTGTGCCACAGTTCCGGACGCTGATTTTTCGGGTCCCAGCGATGGAAGCGATCGCGGAAGGAGTAAATGCGCTCTTTGGCGCGCGATTTCTCCTCATCACGGCGTGCGCCGCCGAACGCGGCGTCAAAACCGTATTTATTCAGCGCCTGCTTAAGCCCTTCGGTTTTCATAATATCGGTATGCTTGGCGCTGCCGTGGACAAAGGGGTTGATGCCCATCGCCACCCCTTCCGGGTTTTTATGCACCAGCAGTTCGCAACCGTAGGCTTTCGCCGTGCGGTCACGAAATTCATACATCTCGCTAAATTTCCAACCGGTATCAACGTGCAGCAAGGGGAACGGCAGCGTGCCAGGATAAAACGCTTTGCGCGCCAGATGCAGCATTACGCTGGAATCTTTGCCGATGGAATACATCATCACCGGATTAGAAAACTCGGCGGCCACCTCACGAATGATATGGATGCTTTCCGCTTCCAATTGCCGCAGGTGGGTAAGTCGTTTTTGATCCATAACCGTTCCTATGTAATGCCGTTATTTTGCTAACGATGCTCAGATAACCTGACTATAGGGAGGGCAAGGAGGCGAATGAAATTACGAATTGGAATGAGTAGTTCCTCAAAGGAATAACGATCTGGAAAAGCAAATATCAAAAAGTGCTTAAGCCACCGGATTTCGGGCATTTAGGAGCAAATGAAATTGTTTTACCGCGATCACGGTTTCATACTAGCGGCTAAAAATTTCTGCTTGGTATTTAAGGACTCACTATGTTTTCCGCATTGCGCCACCTGACTACCGCCCTGGCGCTCGGCGCGTGCTTTATCCTTCCCGCACAGGCAACATCTTCGAAGCCCGGAGATTTCGCAAATACCCAGGCACGCTACATCGCCACATTCTTCCCAGGCCGTGTGACGGGTTCTCCGGCAGAAATGTTATCTGCTGATTATATACGTCAGCAATTTCAGCAGATGGGCTATAGCAGTGATATTCGGACGTTTAACAGCCGCTATATTTATACCGCCAAAGATAATCGTAAAAACTGGCATAACGTAACGGGCAGTACCGTCATTGCAGCCCATGAAGGCAAAGCGCCACAGCAGATTATTATCATGGCGCACCTCGACACCTACGCTGCGCAAAGCGACGCCGATTCCGATGCCAATCTGGGTGGATTAACCCTACAGGGTATCGACGACAACGCCGCAGGGGTGGGCGTGATGCTGGAGCTGGCTGAACGACTCAAAAATGTGCCGACGCAGTACGGTATTCGCTTTATCGCCACCAGCGGTGAAGAGGAAGGCAAACTCGGCGCAGAGAACATCCTTAAGCGAATGAGCGCCGCCGAGAAGAAAAATACGCTGCTGGTTATCAACCTCGATAACCTGATCGTTGGCGATAAGCTCTATTTCAACAGCGGGAAAAGAACCCCGGAAGCCGTACGAAAACTGACGCGCGACCGGGCGCTGGTCATCGCACGCAGCCGCGGTATTGTCGCCAGCACCAACCCCGGACTGAACAAAGACTATCCGAAAGGTACCGGCTGCTGTAACGACGCAGAGGTGTTCGATAACGCGGGAATTGCCGTCCTTTCCGTTGAAGCGACCAACTGGAGCCTGGGCAAGAAAGATGGCTATCAACAACGCGCCAAAAGCCCTTCATTCCCGGATGGCAACAGCTGGCACGATGTGCGTCTGGATAACCAACAGCATATCGATAAAGCGTTACCTGGGCGAATCGAACACCGCAGCCGCGACGTGGTACGCATCATGCTGCCGCTGGTAAAAGAGCTGGCGAAGGCAGGGTAATCCTGAAAAAAAGAGCCCCGGTAATGCATAACGCTTACCGAGGATCATATTACCCTTCGTGCAGCCCGCACTCGCGCTTCAGCCCGAAGAAGCGCGTCTCTTCTTCCGCCATGCCCGGCTCCCATTTGCGGGTAGTATGCGTATCACCCACCGACAGATAGCCCTGGTCCCACAGCGGGTGATATTTCAGCCCGTGCTTTTGCAGATACTGGTAAACGGTACGGTTATCCCAGTCGATGATCGGCAGCACTTTAAACACACCGCGCTGAATTGCCAGTACCGGCAAATGCGCCCGACTGCCTGACTGCTCGCGGCGCAGGCCCGCAAACCAGGTCTGTGCTTTCAGCTCTTTTAGCGCCCGGTTCATCGGCTCGACTTTGTTGATGTCATTGTATTTCTCAATGCCCTCAACGCCCTGCTCCCACAGTTTGCCATAGCGTGCTTCCTGCCAGGCAGCACTCTCCTTCGCCCGATAGACTTGCAGATTCAGCTTGAGTTTGTCCGTTAACTCGTCAATAAACTGGTAGGTTTCCGGGAACAGATAGCCGGTATCGGTCAGAATTACCGGGATATCCGGGCGGATCTGATTCACCAGATGCAGACTCACCGCCGCCTGAATACCAAAGCTGGAAGAGAGCACGTATTCTCCCGGCAAATTCTCCAGTGCCCACGTCACGCGGCCTTCGGCGTCCAGCTTTTCCAGTTGGCTGTTAGTTTCCGCCAGCGCCATAACGCGTTCAACTTTCGGCAGGTCGTTCAATGCGTGTAGATCAAGTACGGACATGATTACCTCATCTTATGCCTGATAGCGCTACGCTTATCAGGCCTACAAAACCGTCGTGTCACCAGGCAAAGGGAACTTATTCCCAGAAATCACGTGCTGGATCGAGCACCGGGCGAATGATGCCCGCACGCACCGTAAAATCGCCGAAGCCTTCACCCGCCTCGCGCTCTTTCGCCCAGCGCCCAACCAGTTCGTCAATGGAATCGAGAATTTCCGCTTCCGTAATGTTTTCGCGATACATGCGTGGAATACGTGTTCCCATGCGGTTGCCGCCCAGATGCACGTTGTAACGCCCCGGGGCTTTGCCCACCAGACCCAGCTCCGCCAGCATCGCGCGGCCACAGCCGTTCGGGCAGCCGGTCACGCGCATCACGATATGCTCGTCCGGGATGCCGTGTTTTTCCAGAATCGCTTCCACTTTGTCCGTAAACGACGGCAGGAAACGCTCGGCCTCCGCCATCGCCAGCGGACAGGTCGGGAACGACACGCAGGCCATCGAGTTTTCACGCTGCGGTTTCACCGCATTCATCAACCCGTGGTCGCGCGCCAATTTCTCGATCTTCGCTTTCTGGCTTTCCGGCACGCTGGCAATAATCAGGTTCTGGTTAGCGGTGATGCGGAAATCGCCTTTGTGGATCTTCGCGATCTCCAGTAAACCGGTTTTCAGCGGACGTCCAGGATAATCCAGGATACGACCGTTTTCGATAAACAGCGTCAGGTGCCAGTTGTTGTCGATCCCTTTCACCCAACCGATGCGATCGCCACGACCGGTGAACTCATACGGGCGGATCGGCTCAAACTTGATCCCCGCGCGGCGCTCAACCTCTTCCTTAAAGGTGTCGATACCGACGCGCTCCAGGGTATATTTGGTTTTCGCGTTTTTACGGTCGGTACGGTTACCCCAGTCACGCTGGGTCGTCACCACCGCTTCGGCCACGGCCAGGGTATGCTCCAGCGGCAGGAAGCCGAACTCGCTTGCCGTACGCGCGTAGGTTTTCTTATTACCGTGCTCAATAGACAGACCACCGCCGACCAACAGGTTAAAGCCCACCAGCTTGCCGTTTTCTGCAATCGCCACGAAGTTCATGTCGTTGGCGTGCAGATCGATATCATTCTGCGGCGGGATCACCACCGTGGTTTTAAATTTACGCGGCAGATAAGTCGCGCCGAGGATCGGTTCTTCGTCGGTGGTCGCGACCTTCTCCTGATCGAGCCAGATCTCCGCATAGGCGCGGGTGCGCGGCAGCAGATGTTCAGAGATCTTTTTCGCCCACTCGTAGGCCTCGGCGTGCAGCTCGGACTCATACGGGTTGGAGGTGCACAGTACGTTACGGTTCATGTCGTTGGCGGTCGCCAGCGCGTCCAGCCCGACGGAGTGCAACATCTGATGCACCGGCTTGACGTTCTTCTTCAGAATGCCGTGGAACTGGAAGGTCTGACGGTTGGTCAGACGGATGCTGCCGTAAATCGTGTTGTCAGCGGCGAATTTATCGATGGCCTTCCACTGGGTGGTGGTGATCACCCCGCCCGGCAGACGACAGCGCAGCAACATCGCATGGCGCGGCTCCAGCTTCTGCTCGGCGCGCTCGGCGCGAATGTCGCGGTCATCCTGCTGGTACATGCCGTGGAAACGAATCAGCAGGAAATTATCGCCGTGAAAACCGCCGGTCAGACCGTCATTCAGGTCTTCCGCGATGGTGCCGCGCAGGAAATTACTTTCACGCTTCATGCGCTCGGCGTCAGTCAGTTTGCCTTCGACCACTAAAGGCCCTGGGTATTTTTCGCTCATTAGTAGACATCTCGCTGATAACGGCGCTCAACGCGCAGCTCACTTAAAAATTCATCCGCCGCTTCGATGTCCATTGCACCGAACTCAGCAATCACTTCCAGCAATGCTTTTTCGACATCTGCGGCCATGCGCCTGGCGTCGCCGCAGACATAAATGTGGGCACCGTCATTAATCCAGCGCCACAGCTCCGCGCCCTGTTCGCGCAGTTTGTCTTGTACGTAGATTTTTTCTTTTTGATCGCGGGACCAGGCCAGATCGATACGGTTCAGCACGCCTTCTTTCACGTAGCGCTGCCATTCGACCTGATAGAGGAAATCTTCGGTGAAGTGTGGGTTACCGAAGAACAGCCAGTTCTTACCTTCCGCACCGTCGGCGGCGCGCTGCTGCATAAAGGCGCGGAACGGCGCGATACCGGTGCCCGGACCAATCATAATCACCGGGGTCTGCGGGTTCGCCGGCAGGCGGAAGTTGTCGTTGTGCTCAATGAACACGCGCACTTCGCCCTCTTCTTCCACGCGGTCGGCGAGGAAGCTGGAAGCACCACCGGCGCGGGCACGACCTTCGATGTCGTAACGCACGACGCTGACGGTCACGTGCACTTCGCTTTCAACTTCCGCCTGTGAAGAGGCGATAGAGTACAGGCGCGGCGTCAGTGGACGCAGCAGGCCGATTAATGCTTCGGCATCAAGCTGTGCCGGGGAGAAACGCACCATATCGACGATTGGCGTGGTAGCCGCATACTGCTGAAGCTGGGCTTTATCGCCCACCAGCGGCAGCAGCGATTCACTGCGCGTCAGCGTGGCGTAGTTTTCCACGATATTCGCGGTGTTGACCGTCAGCTCAAAATGCCACTCCAGCGCTTCGGCCAGCGGCAGGGTTTTGCCATCAACCGTGACCGGTTCATCCCCTTTCAGCCACAGCAGTTCTACCAGCTCTTTGACCAAAGCCGGATCGTTCTGATACCACACGCCCAGCGCGTCACCCGGCTGATAACGCAGGCCGGAATCACCGAGATCGATTTCGATATGACGGACGTCTTTTTCCGAGTTACGACCGGTAATTTTCTGGTTCACCGACAAGGACGCCGTCAGCGGCGCTTCTTTGGTGTAGGGGCTGGTATGTACTTCATTTACCGCACCGCTCGCTGCAACTTGTACAGACGGTGCTGCAGGCGCACGCGCTTTCAGTATATCAACCAACCGGGCACGCCACTGCGCGGCAGCGGCCTGATATTCGCCGTCGGCATCTACGCGATCGAGCAGACGTTCACCGCCCAGCTCAGCCAGCTTGCTGTCGAAATCTTTACCGGCCTGACAGAAAAATTCGTAAGAGGTATCGCCGAGAGCAAACACGGCGAAAGCAGTGTTATCGAGTTTCGGCGCTTTTTTCGAGAACAGGAATTTATGTAACGCCACAGCTTCTTCCGCTGGTTCGCCTTCTCCCTGAGTCGATGCCACCACAACCAGCAACTTTTCATTGGCGATTTGTTTGAATTTGTAGTCGCCGGCATTGATCAGAGTAACATTGAGCTTCGCGGCAATCAGATCATCGCGCAGGGCTTCCGCCACACGACGCGCATTGCCGGTTTGCGAGGCGGAGATAAGCGTAATCCCCGGCATTTCGGCAACAGGCGCAGGAGCCGCTGCATTCGCCCCCGGCTGCTGATTCAGCACGCCCCAAAAATAACCAGAAACCCACGCAAGCTGCGCGGGAGTGAAATCGGTCGTGGCCGCCTGAAGGCGAGCCAGTTGCTCCGGGTTTAGCGGTAGCAGAGCGGAAGGTGGGGCCTGTGTCGTCATGCGTTGTCATGTTCCAGTAAGCAAAGCTGTTTTTCGTGCCCAAATGACACCAAAAAAAGAAATGAAAATACTCTAAATAATTCGAGTTGCATGAAGGCGGCAAGTGAACGAATCCCAGGAGCTTACTGAAGTAAGTGACTGGGATAAGAGAGTGAAGCCAACACACATGCAGCTCGAAGTATGACGAGTATTAGGTTAACGGCGGGCATAGTAACAATTAAAGAAGGGATAGAAATAACAAATAACCAAATGAACTAACCTGTTTTAGTTATAGTTATTAACAGCAAAATCGATTTAATAAGCATTTGATATATAAATAGTTATTGAACATTATCTTTATGAATGGATTGTTCTGATACTCTGCGCCCTTTTAACTAATGATAAAATTTGCTCTTTACGGTACCCTACGGCGGTTTTTCGCATTCTTGAGAGTAAAAAATGTCCACCACCTTGTTTAAAGATTTCACCTTCGAAGCCGCTCACCGCCTGCCGCATGTACCGGAAGGGCATAAGTGTGGTCGCCTGCATGGTCACTCATTTATGGTGCGTCTTGAAATTACCGGTGAAGTCGATCCGCATACCGGTTGGATCATGGATTTCGCAGAGTTAAAGGCGGCGTTTAAGCCGACTTATGACAGACTTGATCACTACTATCTGAACGATATTCCAGGCTTAGAAAACCCAACCAGCGAAGTGCTGGCAAAATGGATTTGGGAGCAGGTAAAACCGGTTGTCCCTCTGCTGAGCGCAGTGATGGTAAAAGAGACCTGCACAGCGGGTTGCGTGTATCGCGGCGAGTGATTGTGACTTTGCCGGATGGCGATGCGAAGCCCACCCGGCAAAATTTATCAGGCAATATTCAGGTATTTATGGGTCTGCATCGACAGACGCCAGTTACGCGCGATACAGGTATCAATGCACAGACGCGTCGCATCTTCTTTCTGGCTGATTGGCTGTAAGGCAATGATTCGCGGCTTATCATCGCTCAACGTTGCCAGCAGTTCATCCAGCGCTTCAATATCGCGAACGCGGCCGACCGGATGTTTGATTTCATTCGCGCGCTCCAGCGCCTGTGACAGCACATCATAACCACCGCGCATATTCACCTTCGGCGATACGGTCACCCAGGTATTCGGCGTACAGCGTACTTCGTGGGTACCGCTGGTTTCAATCTGGCAGCTAAAGCCGTTCTTTTCCAGCAGGTCAGTCAGCGGCATCAGGTCATGAATGCAGGGCTCACCGCCGGTGATCACCACGTGACGGGCGGTATAGCTCTGACGCTGAATAACAGCCAGCAAATCTTCGCTGCTCGCCGCGCCCCACTTATCGCTCTCTTTCGTTTTAGCCAGGATGCTGTACAGGGAGACTTCCCGATCCTCAAGCTTATCCCAGGTGTGTTTGGTATCGCACCAGGCACAGCCAACCGGGCATCCCTGTAAACGAATAAAAATGGCGGGGACGCCGGTAAAGTAACCCTCACCTTGCAGGGTCTGGAACATCTCGTTAATCGGGTACTGCATAGCGTTCTCAATATGGGGATAAACGCTAATTATCGCAGATCCCCGCCAAAGTATCATGCCCCATCGATGCTTTACGAGGCGATCGCCGCGACAAAGCGTGCCGTTATCTGCTGCGGACGCGTGATAGCGCCTCCAACCACCACAGTATGCGCGCCTAATGCCAGGCAACGTGCGGCGCGTTCCGGGGTATCGACGTTACCTTCCGCCACAACCGGTATGGTGACCGCCGCCAACACCTCACGTAAAAAACCGCAGTCGTTTTCCGCCAGCACATGCCCGGCAGTGTCGGCGGTATAGCCATAGAGCGTGGTGCCCACGCAGTCAAAACCCAGCCGCTCGGCTGTTACCGCCTCATCGACGGTGGCGATATCCGCCATCAGCAGTACGGAGGGGTAGCGGGCGCGGATTTGCGTGACCAGTTCTTCCAGCGTTTGCCCACCGGGGCGCGGTCGCGCTGTCGCATCCAGAGCAATAATTTCCGGCTCAACGGTCATCAGTTCATCCACTTCCTGCAGGGTGGCCGTGATAAATACATCGCTGCCCGGATAATCGCGCTTGATAATCCCTATTACCGGCAGGGAGACGCTCTCTTTGATCGCGCGAATATCTACCACGCTGTTCGCACGGATACCTGCCGCACCGCCCTGCGCTGCCGCCAGCGCCATACGCGACATAATAAACGGGCTGTGCAGGGGTTCATTTTCCAGCGCCTGGCAGGAGACAATTAATTTACCTTTCAGGGAATCCAGTACAGTTTTCATCACGATAAGTTCTCTTCGACTTCATTTTTAATGATGGTGACATGCGGGCCATAAATCACCTGAACACCGTTGCCGCGAATAATTACGCCGCGCGCTCCGGTCGCTTTCAGCGCAGCTTCATCAACCTTGCTGCTCTCTTTCACCGTCACGCGTAAGCGTGTGGCGCAACAGTCCACCTCTTCCAGATTCTCTTTGCCTCCCAGCCCGGCGATGACTGCCGCTGCGCGTTCGCTCTGAGGCAGACCGGACTCCACCTGGGCAGCGCTCTCACGCCCCGGCGTCAGCCAGTTAAAGCGGTTAATCAAATAACGGAAGGTGAAGTAGTAAAGAAAGAACCACGGAACCCCAACCAGGGGGACGTACATCCAGTTGGTTTTCGCTTCCCCCTGTAGCACGCCGAAGAGGAGGAAATCGATCAGTCCCCCCGAAAAGGTTTGCCCAATAGTGATATGTAAAATATGCGCCATCATAAACGCCAGACCATCGAAGAAGGCGTGAATGACATATAACACCGGAGCCACAAACAGGAAGGAGAACTCGATAGGCTCAGTGATGCCGGTCAGGAAAGAGGTCAGGGCCGCTGATAGCAACAGTCCGGCGACAAGCTTTCTGTTCTCCGGTTTTGCCGTGTGGTACATCGCCAGGCATGCGCCAAGCAGGCCAAACATCATGGTGATAAAGCGCCCGGACATAAAGCGCGAGGTACCGGCATAAAACTGCTGCGTATTCGGATCGGCAAGTTGGGCAAAGAAAATACGCTGGGTGCCTTCGACCAGTTGACCGTTGACGATTTCGCTCCCGCCCAGCGCCGTTGTCCAGAATGGCAAATAAAAGATATGGTGTAAACCCAGTGGGCCAAGCATACGCAGAATGAAACCGTACAGTAGCGTCCCCAGATAGCCCGTCGCATCCACCAGACCGCCCAGTCCAAAAATGAGCTTCTGGAAATGCGGCCACACCACCGTCATGATCGCCCCCACCACAATCGCGGCAAGCGAGCTGATAATCGGTACAAAACGCGAACCACTGAAAAAGCCAAGAAACTGAGGGAGTGAGACTTTATTGAAACGGCTATGCAGCGCGCAGGTGACCAGACCAATCACAACCCCACCAAAAACGCCCGTTTCCAGCGTCTGAATGCCCAGCGTCATTCCCTGGCCCACAGCACCTGGATTCTCGTGCGCCAGCGTTCCGTTGAGCGTTAACAAAGCATTGATGGTGGCATTCATCACCAGAAAAGCCAGCAATGCCGCAAGGCCCGCCGTGCCTTTATCCGTTTTCGCCAGTCCCACGGCAACACCAACCGCAAAAAGCACCGACAGGTTGGCAAACACGATAGAACCCGCGCTGGTCATGATCGTGAAGATTGCCTGCAGCCAGTCGACATTCAAGAAAGGGTAGGCCGTCAGCGTATTGGGATTCGACAAAGCCCCTCCAATCCCCAACAACAACCCCGCTGCGGGCAATACCGCAATCGGCAGCATGAACGATTTGCCGAACCGCTGCGCTTTTTCAAACCATGCGCCTGACGAAGCGCCGCTAAATATTTGCATCATTTTTTCATCTCCCCGATCATTGATGAAAATTTTTACCATAATTAATTTTAAAAATGAAAATTACCATCAAAAACCAGGACGCCGATCATACTTTTTTAAAATGACTGGCATCTCTCCCCTGCTTTCCGCCACACTATCGGCAGAGAAACGCATTAAGGATTTTGCATGTCAGAAAATGAAAACCTGCTGCTGAGATTGCGCCAGGGCGTTGATGGATATAGTCGAACTCAACAAAAGCTGGGAGAGTTTGTGCTTAGCGATCCGGCAAGAGTGGTCTATCTGACGATTACCGAACTGGCGCGTGAAAGCGACACCAGTGAGGCGAGCGTCACGCGTCTGTGCCGTACGCTGGGGTGTAAGGGCTATAACGAATTTAAGATGGCGCTGGCACTCGACCTCCGGCAAGGAGAGCCGGTAGAGCACAGCGGTGATGAGATTGACAATGTGGTCAATGAATCCGTGCAAGCGCTGCAGGACACGGCAAAATTACTCGACAGAACATTACTGGAAGCAGCCGCTCTGGCGCTGCATCAGGCTCAGTCGGTACAAATTTATGGCGTAGCGGCCAGCGCTATTCTGGGGGAATATTTACATTACAAACTCCTGCGCCTCGGCAAACCCGCGCAATTGTTCAGCGACATGCACCGTGCTGCTATGAACGCTACAACGCTAAGCAAAGATACGCTGGTAGTGGCGATATCCAGTTCGGGATCCACGCGCGATCTGCTGCATGTCGTAAAGCTGGCGCGTAAGCAAGGTGTACGCGTACTGGCGCTAAGTAATACACCGCGTAGTCCACTGGCATCGCTGAGTGATATTCAACTGGTCGCAGCCAAACCAGAAGGTCCGTTGAGCGCCGGCGCGCTAAACGCCAAGGTGGGTGTCATGCTGTTGGTGGAACTGCTCACCACGTCGCTGATTGGACTGGATGAAAAGTACAGCGATGTGAGCCAGCAAACGGCGAGTGCGACCTTACCACTACTACTTTAAAGGCATAAAAAAACCCGCCGCAGCGGGTTTTTACGTTAAGAGTTAAAGAACAGGATTACGCCTGACCTTTGATCTCTTTACGACCGTTGTACGGAGCTTGTTCGCCCAACGCTTCTTCGATACGAATCAGCTGGTTGTACTTAGCTACGCGGTCAGAACGGCTCATAGAACCGGTTTTGATCTGGCCTGCAGCGGTACCAACAGCCAGGTCAGCGATGGTAGCGTCTTCAGTTTCGCCAGAACGGTGAGAGATGACAGCGGTGTAGCCAGCGTCTTTCGCCATTTTGATCGCAGCCAGAGTTTCGGTCAGAGAACCGATCTGGTTGAATTTGATCAGGATGGAGTTAACGATGCCTTTTTCGATGCCTTCTTTCAGGATTTTGGTGTTGGTTACGAACAGATCGTCACCAACCAGCTGGATTTTGTCGCCCAGAACTTTAGTCTGGTATGCGAAACCGTCCCAGTCAGACTCGTCCAGACCATCTTCGATGGACACGATCGGGTACTGTTTGGTCAGTTCTTCCAGGAAGTGGGTGAATTCTTCGGAGGTGAACGCTTTGTTGCCTTCGCCAGCCAGAACGTATTTACCGTCTTTGTAGAATTCAGAAGCTGCACAGTCCATCGCCAGAGTGATGTCTTTGCCCAGCTCGTAGCCAGCTGCTTTAACCGCTTCAGCGATTACAGCCAGAGCTTCAGCG
Source organism: Citrobacter sp. S55_ASV_140 (assembly GCF_018919505.1). NCBI lineage: Bacteria > Pseudomonadati > Pseudomonadota > Gammaproteobacteria > Enterobacterales > Enterobacteriaceae > Citrobacter > Citrobacter sp. S55_ASV_140. The sequence continues at coordinate 29,360 of NZ_JAHLQZ010000005.1, read as the reverse complement.
TTGGAGCCCAGGTTCGGCGCGTAGCCGCCTTCGTCACCAACTGCAGTGTTCATACCTTTAGCTTTCAGAACTTTAGCCAGGTTGTGGAACACTTCAGAACCCATACGTACGGCTTCTTTCAGAGTCTTAGCGCCAACCGGCTGAATCATGAACTCCTGGATGTCGACGTTGTTGTCAGCGTGCTCACCACCGTTGATGATGTTCATCATCGGAACCGGCATGGAGTATTTGCCCGGAGTACCGTTCAGTTCAGCGATGTGCGCATACAGCGGCAGGCCTTTAGCAGCAGCTGCTGCTTTGGCGTTCGCCAGGGACACAGCCAGGATGGCGTTTGCACCGAAGTTGGATTTGTTTTCAGTACCGTCCAGATCGATCATGATCTTGTCGATGCCAGCCTGATCTTTAGCATCTTTACCCAGCAGAGCCTGAGCAATTGGGCCGTTAACAGCTGCAACAGCTTTCAGTACGCCTTTACCCATGAAACGGGATTTGTCGCCATCGCGCAGTTCCAGTGCTTCGCGGGAACCAGTAGAAGCACCTGACGGAGCTGCTGCCATACCAACGAAACCACCTTCCAGGTGTACTTCGGCTTCAACAGTCGGGTTACCACGGGAGTCGATGATTTCACGACCGATGATTTTAACGATTTTGGACATTAGGTTTTCCTCAGTACAAGTTAAACTAAAACTCCAGACAAACAATGCACCCGAATGGGTGCATTGCCGTTCTAACTTTTTACTTCTTACTTCGCCTGACGCTTCTGATGTTCACTGGCGGCTTTCACAAAGCCGGCAAACAGCGGGTGCCCATCACGTGGCGTGGAAGTAAATTCCGGGTGGAACTGACAGGCCACGAACCACGGATGATTCGGTACCTCGATGATCTCGACCAACTGATCATCACCGGAACGGCCTGCAACACGCAGACCAGCAGCTTCAATCTGTTTCAACAGCATATTGTTGACTTCGTAGCGGTGACGGTGGCGTTCAACGATTGTCGGCGTGCCGTACAGTTGACGGACCAGGCTTTCATCGCTCAGCTGACACTGCTGCGCGCCAAGACGCATGGTGCCACCCAGATCGCTCTTCTCGGTACGGACTTCGACGTTGCCGTCTTCGTCACGCCATTCGGTAATCAGAGCCACCACCGGGTACTTACAGTCTGGCACAAATTCCGTGGAGTTGGCGTTGTCCATACCCACTACGTTACGCGCAAACTCAATCAACGCAACCTGCATACCCAGGCAAATGCCCAGATAAGGAATATTGTTCTCACGCGCAAAGCGCGCCGTCGCGATTTTACCTTCAACACCACGGTAGCCGAAGCCGCCAGGGATCAGGATAGCATCAAGACCTTTCAGGATCTCAACGCCGCGCGTTTCGACATCCTGCGAATCGATCAGCTTGATGTTGACGGTGACACGATTCTTCAGACCACCGTGTTTCAGCGCTTCAATCACTGACTTATAGGCGTCCGGCAGTTCAATGTACTTGCCGACCATACCGATAGTCACTTCACCTGCCGGATTCGCTTCTTCGTAGATAACCTGCTCCCATTCTGACAGATTAGCTTCCGGACAGTTCAAGCTGAATCGTTTACAAATATAATCGTCAAGGCCCTGGGATTTCAACAGGCCCGGAATTTTATAGATGGAATCGACATCTTTCAGAGAAATCACCGCTTTTTCCGGAACGTTACAGAACAATGCAATTTTCGCACGTTCATTCGCCGGAACTGCGCGATCGGAGCGGCAGATCAGGATATCTGGCTGAATACCGATAGAAAGCAGCTCTTTTACAGAGTGCTGAGTCGGTTTCGTTTTGACTTCACCTGCCGCCGCCATGTACGGAACCAGCGTCAGATGCATAAACAGCGTGTGCTCACGGCCAATTTCTACGGCCATTTGGCGAATCGCTTCAAGGAACGGCAGAGATTCGATATCCCCAACAGTTCCGCCGATTTCGACCAGAACAACATCATGACCTTCACCGCCTTCCAGAACGCGCTCTTTAATTGCGTTGGTGATATGCGGGATAACCTGAACAGTAGCGCCCAGATAGTCGCCACGGCGTTCTTTACGCAGAACGTCAGAGTAGATACGCCCCGTGGTGAAGTTGTTGCGGCGGCTCATTTTCGTACGGATGAAACGCTCATAGTGACCCAGGTCCAGGTCGGTTTCAGCGCCGTCTTCGGTAACGAACACTTCCCCGTGTTGGATTGGGCTCATAGTACCCGGATCGACGTTGATGTACGGATCCAGTTTCATCATGGTCACGTTGAGGCCACGGGCTTCAAGAATGGCTGCGAGGGAGGCTGCGGCAATGCCTTTTCCCAGAGAGGATACGACCCCGCCGGTCACAAAAATATAGTTCGTTGTCATGCTGGACCTGAGAAGTTAGGGTGAAACGATGGAATTACCAAGACGGGAAAGTAGTATACCCGAACATGACGAGCGCCACAAACTTTCATTATCCCTCCTCTTCACCAGGCTCACATTAACATCGGGAGTGAGAAAATAGCCCCTTTGGGGTAAATGTTTTTGACGTAAATCAAGCGCTTGTTATTTAAAAAATCACACAAAACGCCCTTGACCGACGAAATCCCTTAGAGATCAATTTCCTGCCGTTTTACCTGTTGCCAGACTTCTTCCATCGTTTCCAGATCAACACCCGTCATTTCCAGACCACGAGCAGCGACAATTCGCTCAACTTCACGAAAACGTCGTTCAAATTTCTCGTTCGCTTTTTGTAACGCAGTCTCGGCTTTTGTCCCCAGATGACGAGCCATGTTGACTGTGGCAAACAGCAGATCGCCCATTTCCTCCTCCAGTTTAGCCTGGTCGACAACAGCCTGCTTTGCCTCAAACATGACTTCGTCGATCTCTTCATAAACCTTGTCGACAACCGGTCCTAATGTTTTCCAATCGAAGCCAACATTAGAGCAGCGTTTCTGGATTTTCTGGGCGCGCATTAACGCCGGTAAACTGCGGGGAATATCGTCGAGTGCGGAATGCTGTGCTTTCCCGGCGCGTTCTTCGCTTTTAATTTGCTCCCAGCGGGTTAGCACTTCAGTACTGTTGCTGGCAGAAACATCAGCGAATACATGCGGATGCCGGCGTTCAAGCTTATCGCTGATGGCGGCGCAGATATCATTGAAATCAAAACGGCCTTCTTCCTGCGCCATCTGGGCATAAAATACCACCTGGAACAGCAGGTCGCCGAGCTCTCCGCGCAGATCGTCGAAGTCTTCACGCGCAATCGCATCCAGTACTTCATAGGTTTCTTCGAGAGTGTAAGGGGCAATAGTGGCGAATGTCTGCTCTTTATCCCACGGACAGCCGTTTTCCGGGTCGCGCAAGCGCTGCATAATACCGAGCAGTCGATCGATTTGGTTCATGTGAAAATCCTGAAATTTCAATACGGTAGGCCGGATAAGGCGATAGCCGACATCCGGCAACATGGCAATGCCTGATGGCAACGCTAACGCGTTTTATCAGGCCTACAAGATTATCCGGCCTACAAAATAATTAATTACCGTGCAACCGCCGTGCGTCGATCACATCCGGCACCTGGTTCAGCTTGCCAAGCACGCGTCCGAGCACCTGCAGGTTATAGATTTCGATGGTCATATCGATGGTGGCCAACTGTTGTTTGGTATCGCTCCGGCTGGCAACCCCCAGCACGTTCACTTTCTCGTTGGCAAGAATGGTGGTGATATCACGCAATAAACCGCTGCGATCGTTGGCCTGTACGCGAACCACCAGCGAATATCCCGCCGAGTAGCTTTCGCCCCAAACCGCATCAACAATCCGCTCCGGCGCGTGTGAACGCAGCTCTGCCAACTGTTCGCAATCGGCCCGGTGCACGGAAATACCGCGCCCCTGGGTGATAAACCCAACGATTTCATCGCCAGGAATCGGCTGGCAGCAGCGCGCGATGTGGTGCATCAGGTTACCGACCCCTTCCACCACGACGCGACCATCGTCTTTACGGCGACTCTGCGGCGCCTGGGTTTTCTGCTGAAGCTGTTTCAGCGCGGCTGCATCCTGCTCGGCAGCGCTGGGCTTATTAAACTGCGCCTGCAGGAAGTTCACCATCTGGTTGAGACGGATGTCTCCTCCGCCAATCGCCGCCAGCAGTTCATCCAGTTCATTGAAGCTGTAGCGCGGCAGCAGATGTTTTTCCGCCTCTTTCAGGCTAATGCCCAGGTGCGCAAGCTCATCGTCGAGGATCTGGCGGCCCGCAAGGATGTTTTTGTCACGATCTTGTTTACGGAACCAGGCGTGGATCTTCGAGCGACCACGGCTGGTGGTCACATAGCCAAGGTTAGGGTTCAACCAGTCACGGCTTGGGTTTGGCTGTTTCTGGGTGATAATTTCAATTTGATCGCCCATCTGTAACTGGTAGGTAAACGGTACGATGCGCCCACCAATTTTCGCGCCAATGCAACGATGCCCTACATCACTGTGAATGTGGTAAGCAAAGTCCAGCGGCGTGGAGCCTGCAGGTAAGTCAACAACGTCACCTTTTGGCGTAAAGACGTAAACCCGGTCATCGAAGACCTGGCTGCGCACTTCATCCAGCATTTCGCCGGAATCCGCCATCTCTTCCTGCCAGGCGATCAGCTTACGCAGCCACGCAATGCGGTCTTCATGCCCAGAACGCGCCGCGCCTGACGCAGTCCCTTCTTTGTACTTCCAGTGCGCCGCCACGCCCAGTTCGGCATCTTCATGCATCTGTTTAGTGCGGATCTGGATTTCAATGGTTTTTCCACCCGGCCCCAACACAACCGTATGGATCGACTGGTAGCCGTTGGGTTTCGGATTAGCGACGTAATCATCGAACTCATCCGGCAGATGGCGATAGTGAGTATGTACTATCCCGAGCGCGGCATAGCAGTCCTGTAGACGCTCCGCCACGATGCGCACCGCGCGCACATCGAACAGTTCATCGAAGGCTAACTGCTTTTTCTGCATTTTACGCCAGATGCTGTAGATATGCTTCGGACGCCCGTACACTTCGGCTTTGACGCCTTCCGTTTTCATTTCTGAGCGCAGATGACCAACGAACTCTTCAATATAGTGTTCGCGATCGATGCGACGCTCGTGCAGCAGCTTAGCAATGCGTTTGTATTCGGCCGGGTGCAGGTAGCGGAAGCAGTAATCTTCCAGCTCCCATTTTAATTGTCCGATGCCCAAACGGTTGGCCAGCGGCGCATAGATATTGGTGCACTCTTTTGCCGCCAGAACGCGTTCATCTTCCGGTGCGTCTTTCACTTCACGCAGATGCGCGATCCTCTCCGCCAGCTTGATGACCACGCAGCGGAAATCATCCACCATTGCCAGCAGCATACGGCGGACGTTATCGACCTGCTCGGAAGAGACTGAATCGGTATGCGTGGCTTTCAGCTGGCGTATCGCCGCCATATCGCGCACGCCATGGATAAGATGCACAATGGATTTACCCACGCTTTCGCGCAGGATGTCCTCACTGACCACGTTGGCATCCGCCAGAGGAAACAGCATTGCCGCACGCAGCGTGTCGATATCCATGCTCAACATAGAGAGTATTTCTACCATCTCCACGCCACGCCATAGCAGCAAATCCGCATCAGGATGTCCCTGTGTTTGCTGCTGGCAGTACGCCCAGGTTTCGGCTAAGCGTTCACACGACTGCTGGCTGGAGATTCCCAGACTCGCGATCCATTTCTTGGGATCAAACTCACCAGCTTTATTTATATGTGCACTTCTTACCGCAACCATTGTCCTCTCCTTTAGGGGCCTGGCCTGTCGAAGTCGACAAGCCATACCCATTGTCTTTCATGCTGCATTACAACCCGAAATCCAATGGGTACAAATTTCATTACAAACGCTCAAACAGGACCATCGATTCCAGGTGTCCAGTGTGCGGGAACATATCGAGCATTGCCAGTCGCCGTATGGCATATCCCGCGTTGAGCAAAGCGTCGCTGTCACGAGCCAGTGTTGCGGGGTTACAGGATACATAAACAACGCGACCAGGGCTTAATTTTATAATATGTTGCATCACACCGGCAGCCCCCGCACGCGCAGGATCGAGCAATACTTTGTCGAATCCGTTTTTCGCCCACGGCTGCTGGGTAACATCCTCCTCAAGGTTTTCATGAAAGAATGTCACGTTGTGTAATCCGTTATTCAGCGCGTTTTCCCGGGCTTTTTCGACCAGCGCCGGTACTCCTTCAACCCCCACCACGCTTGCTGCCCGCACAGCCAGCGGCAGAGTAAAATTCCCCATACCGCAGAACAGATCGAGCACGCGATCTTCAGGTCGCACATCCAGCCATTCCAGCGCACAGGCGACCATTTTTTGGTTTACCCCTGCATTGACCTGAATAAAATCACGCGGGCTGAAGCTTAACCGTAGTCCATTTGAGTCATACCAGGGCGATTCTTCTGATACTGATTCCAGTATCTCGCTTTGCGGGGCCAGAAACAAAGACAGCCCCTGAGAATGCGAAAAGCATTCCAGTTTTTCTTTATCCGCAGCACTTAATGGCGCCGTGTGGCGCAAAATCATCAACGCACCGCTCCCTGCCTGCACCAGCTCAACATGACCGAGATGACGTAACCCTTGCAAACTCTCCAGACACGCCCTGATGTGGGGCAACAGCGCTTCAAGTTGGGGCACCAGAATAGGGCATTGTTTGACATCAATAATGTCGCTGGAACCGGATTTGCGAAAACCCATCTGCAATTTTTGTTCTTTTGACCGATAGTTCAGGCTCAAACGTGCGCGACGACGATAGCCCCACGGGGTATCAGCTATAACATCCGACACTTCACATTTCATTAAACGCGCTAACGCCGCGCTTTTGCTACGCTGCTGCAACGGGATGCTGGCGTGCTGCTGCTGGCAACCGCCACAGACGCCAAAATGCGGGCAACGTGGCACTTCACGTTGTGGACTGTCGTTTAAACGTCGTTTTACTTGCGCGCGGGCGAACTGTTTTTTATCTTCGGTAATCACCACCTCTGCGCTTTCCTGGGGTAGCAATTCCGGTATAAACAAAGCCTTTCCGTTATGGCGAGCGACACCCTGACCAAAAGGATCGAGGTCATTGACGGTAACGGTTATGATCTGACGCGTCGTCACGCGTCGTTTTGCAGAGTAGAATTGCGCCATCGACGAGATATTTCTCTATTTAACAGTGTGACCCTAATTGTCCCATAACGGAACTCCATGACCAACTACAGCCTGCGCGCACGCATGATGATTCTGATCCTGGCCCCGACCGTCCTGATTGGTTTGCTGCTCAGTATCTTTTTTGTTGTGCATCGCTATAACGACTTGCAGCGTCAACTGGAAGATGCCGGCGCCAGTATCATAGAGCCACTGGCGGTCTCCAGCGAATATGGCATGAACCTGCAAAACAGGGAATCCATCGGCCAGCTCATCAGCGTGCTGCATCGCCGCCATTCCGATATCGTGCGGGCAATTTCTGTCTATGACGAGAACAACCGGCTGTTTGTCACCTCCAATTTTCATCTCGATCCGTCTGAAATGCAGCTGGCGACCGGTTCACCGTTTCCCCGTAAGCTGAGCGTCACCCGGCTCGGGGATATCATGATCCTGCGAACGCCAATTATATCGGAAAGCTATTCGCCGGATGAATCTGCCATAAGCGACGCCAAAAATACGCAAAATATGCTGGGGTATGTAGCGCTTGAACTGGACCTCAAGTCGGTTCGACTGCAGCAATATAAAGAGATCTTTATCTCCAGCGTAATGATGCTGTTTTGTATTGGTATTGCGTTAATTTTCGGCTGGCGTCTGATGCGCGACGTAACCGGCCCGATTCGCAACATGGTGAATACCGTTGACCGTATACGTAGAGGGCAGCTCGACAGCCGTGTGGAAGGTTTCATGCTGGGCGAGCTGGATATGCTCAAAAACGGTATCAACTCGATGGCGATGTCTCTTGCAGCCTACCATGAAGAGATGCAGCACAATATCGATCAGGCGACTTCCGACCTGCGTGAAACCCTGGAGCAGATGGAAATTCAGAACGTCGAACTGGATCTGGCGAAAAAACGCGCCCAGGAGGCGGCCCGAATTAAGTCTGAGTTTCTGGCTAACATGTCGCACGAGCTACGCACCCCGCTGAATGGCGTGATTGGCTTTACGCGCCTGACGCTGAAAACCGAGCTTAACACCACGCAACGCGATCACCTGAACACGATTGAGCGATCGGCCAACAATCTGCTGGCCATCATCAATGATGTGCTCGATTTCTCCAAACTGGAAGCGGGCAAGCTCATTCTGGAAAGCATTCCGTTCCCGCTACGCAGCACGCTGGATGACGTCGTCACGCTGTTAGCGCATTCCTCCCATGATAAAGGGCTTGAGCTGACGCTGAATATTAAGAATGATGTGCCGGACAACGTCATCGGCGACCCGCTGCGCTTACAGCAGGTCATTACCAATCTGGTCGGCAATGCCATCAAATTTACCGAAGGCGGTAATATCGACATTCTGGTCGAGAAACGCGCCCTCAGTAACACGAAAGTGCAAATTGAAGTGCAAATCCGCGATACCGGCATCGGAATCCCTGAGCGCGATCAGTCACGCCTGTTCCAGGCCTTCCGTCAGGCGGACGCCAGTATTTCCCGCCGCCACGGCGGTACCGGACTGGGTCTGGTCATTACGCAAAAACTGGTCAACGAAATGGGCGGGGATATCTCCTTCCATAGCCAGCCGAACCGCGGATCCACCTTCTGGTTTCATATTAGTCTCGATCTCAACCCTAACGTTCTCATCGATCGCTCGACAACCCGGTGCCTTGCTGGTAAACGACTGGCTTATGTCGAACCTAACGCCACTGCCGCGCAATGCACGTTAGATATATTAAGTGAAACGCCGCTGGAGGTGATTTACAGCCCTTCATTCTCCGGGCTGCCGAAGGATCACTACGATATTCTGCTGATTGGCATTCCGGTCACGTTGCGCGAACCGCTCACCATGCAACATGAGCGGCTGGCAAGCGCAGCGGCGATGACCGATTTCCTGTTATTAGCCCTGCCCTGTCACGCACAGATTAACGCCGAGAAATTGAAACAAGGCGGCGCGGCGGCGTGTCTGCTGAAGCCTCTCACCTCAACCCGACTGCTGCCTGCGCTGACAGAGTATTGCCAGTTGAACTACAGCGCGGATCAGCCATTGCCAGATGAAAGCAAAATCGCCATGACCGTTATGGCGGTGGACGACAACCCGGCGAACCTCAAGCTGATCGGCGCACTGCTGGAAGATAAGGTACAGCACGTCGTACTCTGCGACAGCGGGCACCAGGCGGTGGATCGCGCCAAACAGATGCCGTTTGATCTGATCCTGATGGATATTCAGATGCCCGACATGGACGGTATTCGCGCCTGCGAACTGATCCACCAGTTGCCTCATCAACAACAGACGCCAGTTATTGCGGTCACCGCGCATGCGATGGCCGGGCAAAAAGAGAAGCTGCTCAGCGCCGGGATGAATGATTACCTGGCGAAGCCTATCGAAGAAGATAAGCTGCACAATCTCCTGTTACGCTACAAACCCGGCGCGGCCACATCGCTTAGGGCACTCGCAGTTGAACCTCCGGAGCCGGTCGTCAATCCGAATACTACGCTCGACTGGCAACTGGCATTAAGACAAGCCGCGGGGAAAAACGATCTGGCGCGGGATATGCTGCAAATGCTGCTCGATTTTCTACCCGAGGTGCGCAACAAAATTGAAGAACAACTGGTAGGCGAAAACCCTGAAGGGCTGGTGGATATGATTCATAAGCTGCACGGTAGTTGCGGCTATAGCGGCGTCCCGCGCATGAAAAACCTGTGCCAGCTCATTGAGCAACAATTACGTAGCGGGACCAAAGAAGAAGAGCTGGAGCCTGAGTTTTTAGAGCTGCTGGATGAAATGGACAACGTTGCCCGCGAAGCGAAGAGGTTGTTGGGCTGATATTCGCCGGATAGTGGCGTGACCGCCTTATCCGGCCTGTAACTCAGCGTAACTGTTGCCCCGCTTTCAGCGTCGCAGCCACGTTGCGCGCGGTCATTCGTACGTTCTCACTCGCGTTCTTCAGCGCCTCATCCAGCGAACAAATGGTATAGATGACGCTGAAAACCGCATCCAGCCCATGCTGGTGTACAACACCGACATCCGCCGTCAGGCTACCGGCAATGCCGATCACCGGTTTGTTGTAACGCTTTGCGATCTTCGCCACGCCAACCGGAACCTTACCGTGAATAGTCTGGCTGTCGATACGCCCTTCACCTGTCACCACTAAGTCTGCATCCGCAACGCAGGCATCCAGGCGTAACGCATCCGTCACGATCTCAATACCGCGGCGTAGCTGTGCGCCGCAAAACGCATACAGCGCCGCCCCCATACCGCCAGCAGCGCCACCGCCGGCCAGCTCCAGCACATTGACGTCCAGATCGCGCGCGATCAGTTGCGCATAGTGCGTAAGCGCCCGATCAAGACGCGGAATCATCTCCGCCGTCGCCCCCTTTTGTGGGCCAAAGACCACTGAGGCTCCTTCTTTACCGGTCAACGGGTTAGTGACGTCGCAGGCCACTTCGATACGACATCCGGCAAGACGTGGGTCTAACTGCGAGATATCAATCCGGGTGAGCGATTCCAGGCCCATCGCGCCATGGGCAATATCTTCATCTTGCGCATCCAGCAACCTTGCACCCAGCGCCTGCACCATACCAGCACCGCCATCATTGGTGGCGCTACCGCCAATCCCGATGATGATATGCTCCACACCCGCATCCAGCGCATGACGAATTAGCTCCCCGGTTCCCCAGGAGGTGGTTTTCAGCGGATCGCGTAAATTAGCAGGAACCTGCTCCAGCCCGCTGGCGGCTGCCATTTCAATAAACGCCGTGCGCTCATCGCCGGATAAACCATAAAAAGCCTGAATTGTATTGCCCAAAGGGCCGGTAACATCAACATGCACAAGGTGGCCTTGCGTAGCGGCAACCATCGCTTCGACCGTTCCCTCACCGCCATCTGCGACCGGGATCTTCACGTAATCCGCCTCAGGCCAGATCTCACGGAATCCCAGTTCAATCGCCGTTGCGACTTCAAGCGCACTCAAACTTTCCTTATAGGAATCCGGTGCGATCACTATTTTCATAAAGCATCCTTACGCATGTTGACTGTGTTAAGCATACACCAGGAGGAAAACCGCTCCATTCATGGGAGCGGTCCCAGTCCGCTTAGCGTACCATGCACGGGCGCTTATTATCAAATGTCCAGTTCGGGATCAGATACTGCATTCCCATCGCATCATCACGTGCACCCAGTCCATGTTGCTGATACAGCTCATGCGCTTTCATCACCTGATCCATATCCAGCTCCACGCCCAGGCCCGGTTTCGCCGGAACCTGCACCATACCGCCCTTGATTGCAAAAGGTTCTTTGGTCAGTCGCTGGTTACCTTCCTGCCAGATCCAATGGGTATCGATAGCGGTAATTTTCCCAGGCGCCGCCGCCGCGACATGAGTAAACATCGCCAGCGAAATATCAAAGTGGTTGTTAGAGTGCGAGCCCCAGGTCAGCCCGAACTCATGGCACATCTGCGCCACGCGAACAGAACCCTGCATCGTCCAGAAGTGCGGATCCGCCAGCGGGATATCCACGGACTGCAACGACAGGGTATGCCCCATCTGACGCCAGTCGGTAGCGATCATATTGGTCGCCGTCGGCAGCCCGGTAGCTCGACGGAATTCCGCCATCACTTCACGACCGGAGAAGCCCTGCTCTGCGCCGCACGGATCTTCCGCATAAGCCAGCGATCCTTTCAGGTACTTACCAATTTTAATCGCTTCATTCAGCGACCATGCGCCGTTGGGATCGAGCGTGACGCGCGCCTGTGGAAAGCGTTTCGCCAGCGCCACAATAGATTCCGCTTCTTCTTCCCCGGCCAGTACGCCGCCTTTCAGTTTGAAGTCGTTGAAACCATATTTCTCATACGCTGCTTCCGCCAGACGCACTACCGCGTCCGGGGTCATAGCCTCTTCATGACGCAAGCGATACCAGTCGCATTTTTCATCCGGTTGGCTTTGATACGGCAGCGGCGTCGCTTTACGGTTACCAACGAAGAACAGATAGCCAAGCATTTCGACTTCGCTACGCTGCTGACCATCGCCCAGCAGAGATGCGACGTTGACGCCCAGATGCTGACCTAACAGATCCAACATCGCCGCTTCGATCCCGGTAACCACATGAATAGTGGTACGTAAATCGAAAGTCTGCAAACCACGGCCACCGGCATCACGATCGGCAAACGTATTTCGTACCGCGTTCAGTACGTTTTTGTACTCACCCAGCGTTTTACCCACCACCAGCGGAATGGCATCTTCCAGGGTCTGACGAATTTTTTCGCCGCCAGGAATTTCCCCTACCCCGGTATGGCCAGAGTTATCTTTAATAATCACAATATTACGTGTAAAGAACGGGGCATGAGCACCGCTCAGGTTCATCAGCATGCTGTCATGGCCCGCAACCGGGATCACCTGCATAGAGGTCACGACGGGGGTAGTAAATTGTGCGCTCATATTTAAATCCTTATTCAAAATTAGTGGCGGCCGAAAACGGGACGTTTACGGTCAAAAGTCCATCCGGGAATCAGGTACTGCATCGGGCCTGCGTCATTACGCGCGCCGCCGGGCAGCGCCTTATAGGCCTCATGGGCTTTCTGTATCTGCTCCCAGTCCAGCTCCACGCCCAGACCGGGCGCATCGGGTACCGCAATTTTTCCGTTTTTAATCTCCAGCGGATTTTTGGTCAGACGGCAATCGCCCTCCTGCCAGATCCAGTGGGTGTCGATAGCCGTCGGGTTGCCCGGTGCCGCGGCGCCAACGTGGGTAAACATCGCCAACGAAATATCAAAATGGTTGTTGGAATGGCAGCCCCAGGTCAGGCCCCAGTCATCGCATAACTGTGCCACGCGCACCGCGCCGGAAAGGGTCCAGAAGTGCGGATCGGCCAGCGGAATATCTACTGAGTTCAGCATCACCGCATGCCCCATTTCACGCCAGTTGGTGGCGATCATATTGGTCGCCACCGGCAGACCGGTCGCACGGCGGAACTCGGCCATCACTTCGCGGCCTGAAAAACCCTGTTCGGCACCGCACGGATCTTCAGCATAAGTCAGAACATCGTTCAGCCCTTTACACAGGGAAATGGCTTCATCCAGCAGCCAGGCCCCGTTGGGATCAACCGTAATACGCGCCTCCGGGAAGCGTTTTTTCAGCGCACGAGCGGTGTCGATTTCTTGCTCGCCGGGCAGTACGCCCCCCTTGAGTTTGAAATCTTTAAAGCCGTAGCGATCTTGCGAAGCCTCTGCCAGGCGCACCACCGCTTCACTGTTCATCGCTTGCTGGTGACGCAAGTGATACCACTCATGGTGGCCCGGCGTGCTCTCCAGATACGGCAGATCGGTTTTGCTGCGATCGCCGACATAGAACAGATAGCCGAGCACAGTGACCGCATCGCGCTGCTTGCCTGGCCCTAACAGTTCACAAACCGGAACGTTCAGCGCCTTGCCCAGCAGATCGAGCAATGCGGCTTCAAGCGCGGCCACCGCATTAACCCGCAGTTCAAAGGTCCAGGCGCCTTTGCCGAAAGTGTCAAAGTCAGCGGCCTGGTTGCCTTTATGCACCTGCTGAACCACTTTATTCAGACGCGCGACTTCCTGTCCCAACACCTGTGGGATTGCATCCACCAGCGTCTGATAAATCACTTCACCGCCCGGCGCTTCACCAACCCCGGTATTGCCGGCGTTATCGGTGAGCACCACGATATTGCGGGTAAAATATGCGTTATGCGCACCGCCAATATTGAGCAGCATGCTGTCATGCCCGGCCACCGGGATGACCTTCATATCGGTAATAACGGGACTCGATTGTGTTGTCATCGTCATTGTCCTGCGACAGGTTTCAATTCGATACGTTTAATATCCCCCACCAGCACCAGATAACTGACGACAGCAATCAGCGCATGTACCCCTACGTAAATCAACGCGCCGTTAAACGAGCCGGTAGTGCCCACAATGTAGCCAATGGCAATTGGCGTGACGATGCCGGAAATGTTGCCAAACATATTGAACAGGCCGCCGCTCAGACCGCTGATCTCTTTTGGCGCGGTATCGGCCATCACCGCCCATCCCAACGCGCCGATGCCTTTGCCGAAGAAGGCCAGCGCCATAAAGCCGATGATCATCCACTCGACGTTGACGTAGTTACAGAACACCATCACCATCGATAACAGCATCCCCATGACGATTGGCGTTTTACGCGCGATATTCAGCGAACCGGTACGGCGCATCAGCCAGTCGGAAATAATGCCGCCGAGCACGCCGCCCGCAAATCCGCAAATGGCCGGGACCGAGGCAACAAAGCCGGCTTTCAGAATGGACATACCGCGCGCCTGCACCAGATAAACCGGGAACCAGGTGATAAAGAAGTAGGTCAGCGCATTAATGCAGTATTGGCCAATATAAATACCGATCATCATTCGCGAACCCAGCAGTTGTTTGATCTGCCCCCACTTCACGCTGAACGGTACTTTAGCTTTGGCTGCCGCCTGATCCATATTGATCAGCGCCCCGCCTTCGGCAATGTACTCCAGCTCTTTTTGGTTTACGCCCGGATGCTGGTTCGGTTCATGAATCACCTTCAACCAGATAAAGCTGATAACAATTCCGAGACCGCCCATAAAGAAGAACACGTGTGACCAACCCACTTCATGAGTCAGCCAACCCATGATTGGCGCGAAGATAACGGTGGCAAAGTATTGCGCCGAGTTAAAGATAGCGACCGCCGTGCCCCTTTCCTGCGCCGGGAACCACGCCGCCACAATACGACTGTTGCCGGGGAAAGAGGGGGCTTCGGCTAACCCTACGAGGAAGCGCAGGGTAAACAGCGCGACGATAATACCGAAGCCGCTAAAGATATCGACGAAGCCCTGCAGCAGGGTAAACATGGACCAGATAAAAATGGACCAGAAATAAACACGTTTGGAGCCGAAGCGATCGAGCAGCCAGCCGCCGGGGATCTGGCCGATGACATACGCCCATGAGAAAGCGGAGAATACATACCCCATGCCTACCGCATCCAGGCCAATGTCTTTGGCCATCTCCGAACCGGCAATGGATAAGGTGGCGCGATCGCCGTAGTTGAAGGATGTGACGATAAACAGCATCACCACTATCCAGTAGCGAGCGTTAGTGCGTTTTTCCGCGCTGCTCGCCGCCTGACTTAATGAACTCATTGTTGCACTCCTGAATCCTGGCTTGCGCCAGTTCATTCTGTACAGCACCTGTAGGGTGATCAGAATGAGAGGTTAGTGTGTGGCAGTTTTGGTACAGCTCAGGGCCGTTTTATTCTGACTCGCTGCCATTCCGGGAACTGACGGGAAAAGTATATGAAGGAGTGCCACTTTCCCTCACCGTGCATGAACACAACATTAGGGAGGCAGTGAGAAGTTGTTTGGGGCATAAGCCCAAAGCAATGGAAGTTAGTTCACGTAATTGGGGTTTTATTGCCGGGTGTCGGCTTCGCCTGACCCGGCCTACGGTTTTCTAATGGGGGTTGTATGCCCGTGCGGGCGAAGGATTATTTAAGCAAGGTGCCCCAGTTTTCTACCCAGGGATTAGATTCGCTTTCCGGTTCAGGATGCTCGCTGGCATCAATCAGCAGCATTTCACCTACGCGCTGCGCGCTTTGTTCCTGTAACAGCGCATCGAACTGCTTGCCGCCATTGCAAAAATTAACGTAGCTGCTGTCGCCAAGCGCAATGACGCCATAACGCAGATTCGGCTGGAAACCAAGACTATCTTTGATTCCCTGAAACAGCGGTACGATGCTATCCGGCAGATCGCCCTGCCCGGTCGTTGAGGTTACCACCAATGCATATTTATCCTGATATGCCTGCCAGTCGGTAAGCTCCGGGTCTTCAAATACCGTGGCTTTATGGCCCTGCGCAGTTAAAATCGCCTCGGCCTCTTCGGCAACCAGCAGCGCGTTTCCATACATCGTGCCGACAAAAATTCCAATTTCCGCCATAACCTTTATCTCCAGGGACTTAAGAATCTATCTGTTCATCCTGACCTGACAGCCCGCTGAACTCAACCCTTTCATTCTCCGGGAGAAGTCCACGCCAGCCAAACTGTGACAGCGCCTGCATCCAGACCTCATCCAGCCCGGCGCGAATAACCAACGGCTCGCCAGTGAAAGGATGAGTCAGCTCAAGCTGACTGGCATGCAGCATCAAGCGCTGACAGCCGAAATGCTCTGCGGCGCTGCGGTTTTGCCGTAAATCACCATGCTTGCTGTCGCCAATAATCGGATGGCGCAAGTGAGCCAAATGGCGTCTAAGCTGGTGCTTACGACCGGTCTGAGGCTCCAGTTCCACCAGCCCGTAACGGGTGGTGGGATAGCGCCCGGTCGCCACCGGCATTTCAACCGTCGCCAGACCGCGATAATGGGTGACCGCAGGCTGCGGCTCTTTATCCTCGCGGGCAAATTTATCGGCTATCTTATCCAGCTCTTCCACCAGCGGGTAATCCAGCACGGCGTCGTCCATCAGCCAGCCACGCACAATCGCATGATAGCGTTTCTGCATTTGATGATGTTCAAACTGCTGAGACAGCAACCGCCCGGCTTCGCTGGACAGCCCCATCAGCAGCACGCCGGAGGTCGGTCTGTCGAGCCGGTGGGCGGTAAACACGTGCTGACCAATCTGGTCGCGCACCGTTTGCATCACCACCACTTTCTCATCGCGGTCGAGCCAACTGCGGTGAACCAGCCAACCAGAAGGTTTATTGACCGCAACCAGCCATTCGTCCTGATAGAGGATCTCCAGCATCAGGCGTTATCACTTGTAAATAGCGCATCCAGTTCCTGCAATGCCGTCAGGAGAATGTCGCGTTGCGGGTGATCGGCCGTCAGCGCCATTTCGTAATACGGTGCGATGGCAAAAGCCTGCGGTAGCGGCTGCGCATTATCAAGCAGCGTATGCATACGGGGAATCAACACCCACTGCAGCCATTCGACCGGCTCCATGGTATCCATACAAAAAGGCTGCGTGCTGGCAAACAGATGCTCTGCTGGCTCGTCCATCCGCCAGTGATGATATTCACGCAATAGCGCTTCAAGCGCGTGTAACTGCTGGCGCACACGGTCATGAGTCGTCATGAAATTAACCTCAATGATGAAAAATCTGGCGCGAAGAATAGCATTAGTGAAAAGGAAATAAAAAAAGGGAGCACTGTAAAAACAGTGCTCCCGGTTCGTTTCGCAGCATTCCAGCTACTTTTGGTGCTCCCTGCTCATCCGTGACAACTTTTCCTGTGGTCTTGCGACCTTGTTCATCCTGAACTTTTGCATCCTGCTCACACCACCCCGATGTGAAAACTTCATCCTGAAGCGTCCTGGCCATCCTGACCCGCCGAACATCCTGACCGGCTCTCATTCTCCATCCTGGAGGTGTCCTTTAACGCATCCCGCGCTTTCCTCTTTGCTTCATCCTGAAGCCTGTCCTTGCAACACCATCCTGGTGTGTCCTGCCGAAGAGCCATCATCCTGATGTTCACTTCGTTGTGCGACTCCTTGTCGACAGATATAGAATCGCCTGTTTCGCTTTGTCTTACAAGATACCTACAGACATACCCTTAAGATAATTTTCATATGAAAGTTGACAATAAAATATTAACAAATTGAATTATAAGTAATTATTAGTTTTTCAATTCATTAAGTCTTCACTTATTACCTGGCAATGTCCTACAGGGTTTGTAAGAGATATCTCACACGATTGAGGGCAAACTGGATTATAGAACTGGCTTAAGTTGAGTGAGGAATTCCGCAAGCGAGGCCGCCAGCACCGTTCGTTGACGGGTTCCCAGCGTTTCTTTGCACACTTCACCGGACAGATTGCACACCGAGATGACATCAAGTTCGTTGTCCTGTGTGGCAATAAAAAGCGTAGGCGAGAGCTTGAGTCGCTTTTGCGTAACCAGGTGACCAATCAGGTTTTCCTGGACGCGCCTGAAGTCATCCTCACTCCAGGTTTGCAGCAACGTCAGCTTTTCATTCGCAAACTGCGCGTGCATATCCCCGGCAAACTGGGTGGTGTAAAAAGTATGAACGGCAGGTTGTATCACAATGTCAAAGGCACGTTCAACCGCATTGACGTTTTTTTCACCGACAAAAGGCTGAGGTTGCCAGTAAACCGCATCGTTAGCGGAAGAAATGATGCATGGTGAAGGTACGCCATACAGCTCTTCGCTGAGCGGCCAGCTGTTGTTTTTGTCATGCCACGCGTCGCAATAACGCGTCGTAAAGGCTGTCAACGCCTGCGCTGTCAATTCGTCCACTGATTTCTCTCTTCACAAAAGCCAGGATACACTTGTCGCATAGTGTATCTGGTTTATGACGGTGAAACATGTCTTCTTATGAAAATCATCGGGCGCTTGACGGCCTGACTCTCGGTAAATCAACGGATTACCGGGACAATTACGATGCCAGTTTGTTGCAGGGCGTTCCGCGCAGCCTCAACCGCGACCCGCTGGATTTAAAGGCCGATAATTTGCCTTTCCACGGTGCCGACATCTGGACGCTGTATGAACTGTCATGGCTGAATGCTAACGGCTTACCGCAGGTTGCGGTCGGTCATGTGGAGCTGGATTACACCAGCGTAAATCTGATTGAATCGAAAAGCTTTAAGCTGTACCTGAACAGTTTTAACCAGACGCGTTTTGACTCCTGGGAGGCGGTACGCCAGACGCTGGAAAACGATCTGCGCGCCTGCGCTCAGGGCGATGTCAGCGTGGCGCTATACCGCCTTGACGAACTGGAAGGACAACCGATCGCCCACTTTAACGGCACCTGTATCGATAATCAGGATATCGTCATTGATAACTACCAGTTCAGCACTGAATATCTGGAAAATGCCGTGAGCGGCGAAAAAGCGGTGGAAGAGACGCTGGTCAGCCATCTGCTGAAATCCAACTGTCTGATCACCCACCAGCCCGACTGGGGCTCCATACAAATTCAGTATCGCGGACGCAAAATCGACCGGGAGAAGCTGCTGCGTTATCTGGTCTCCTTCCGCCACCATAATGAATTTCACGAGCAGTGCGTGGAGCGTATTTTCAATGACATTCTGCGCTTCTGCCAGCCGGAGAAACTGAGCGTCTACGCGCGCTACACGCGGCGTGGCGGTCTGGACATTAACCCATGGCGCACCAATACCGATTTCACGCCAGCTACGGGCCGACTGGTACGTCAGTAATCTTTTTTCTCAATTTTGCGTGTCGGATTCCGCGCGCAAGGTTGTGAAAGGCCATCAGCCAGGGCTATTGTAACTACCAGGGAATGACGTTTTGCGTCCCATAAGGAGTCTACTTGATTACACATATTAGCCCACTTGGCTCAATGGACATGTTGTCGCAGTTGGAAGTCGAATTACTTAAACGCACGGCCAGCAGCGACCTGTATCAACTGTTTCGTAACTGTTCACTTGCCGTTCTGAACTCCGGTAGTCTGACCGACAACAGCAAAGAACTGCTGTCCCGCTTTGAAAATTTCGATATTAACGTGCTGCGCCGCGAACGGGGCGTGAAGCTGGAGCTGATTAACCCGCCTGAAGATGCGTTTGTTGATGGGCGCATCATTCGTGCGCTGCAGGCCAACCTGTTTGCCGTGCTGCGCGACATTCTGTTCGTCAATGCTCAGATCCATAACGCGGGTCGTTTTCAGCATCTGGATCTCGAAAGTTCAGTGCATATTACCAACCTGGTGTTCTCGATCCTGCGTAACGCCCGAGCGCTACATGTCGGTGAAGCGCCGAACATGGTCGTCTGCTGGGGCGGTCACTCAATTAACGAAAATGAATACCTGTATGCGCGTCGCGTCGGCACCCAGTTAGGCCTGCGTGAGTTGAACATCTGTACCGGCTGCGGTCCGGGAGCG
This sequence comes from Citrobacter sp. S55_ASV_140, assembly GCF_018919505.1. Classification (NCBI taxonomy): domain Bacteria; kingdom Pseudomonadati; phylum Pseudomonadota; class Gammaproteobacteria; order Enterobacterales; family Enterobacteriaceae; genus Citrobacter; species Citrobacter sp. S55_ASV_140. Next base: position 9,361 of record NZ_JAHLQZ010000005.1, on the reverse strand, counting down.
ATGGAAGCGCCAATGAAAGGCGCAGCGGTCGGTCACGCCCAGCAGCGTTACAAAGACAGCCGCTTTATTGGTATGACCGAACCGTCAATCATCGCCGCTGAGCCGCCTAACCCGCTGGTTAACGAACTGATCATCATGCCGGACATTGAAAAACGTCTGGAAGCGTTCGTGCGCATCGCCCACGGTATTATCATCTTCCCGGGTGGCGTCGGGACTGCGGAAGAGCTGTTGTATCTGCTGGGGATCCTGATGAACCCGGCTAATAAAGATCAGGTGCTACCGCTGATTTTGACCGGACCAAAAGAGAGCGCCGATTACTTCCGCGTGCTGGACGAGTTTATCGTACACACGCTGGGGGAAGATGCCCGCCGACACTATCGCATTATCATTGACGATGCGGCTGAAGTTGCGCGCTTGATGAAAAAAGCGATGCCGTTGGTAAAAGAGAACCGTCGCGACACCGGAGACGCCTACAGCTTTAACTGGTCGATTCGTATCGCACCTGATTTACAGATGCCGTTCGAGCCGTCCCATGAAAACATGGCTAACCTGAAACTGTATCCGGATCAACCCGTTGAAGTTCTGGCGGCCGACCTGCGTCGTGCATTCTCGGGTATTGTGGCCGGTAACGTGAAGGAGGTCGGCATTCGTGCCATCGAAGAGTTTGGCCCGTACAAAATCCACGGTGACCGCGAAATGATGCGCCGCATGGACGATCTCCTGCAGGGATTCGTTGCGCAGCATCGTATGAAGTTGCCAGGCTCCGCGTACATCCCTTGCTACGAGATCTGCGCCTGACCTTCAACACCCGATAGCAGACGCTCTCGTGGTGACAGTTTTGTCCATATCAAAGCCGGGTTTGGCGCAGTCGCCTCCCGGCTTTTTTTAGTGATACCAGTCACATAGCTCAGACGATTATATAAATACCAATGATATGTCGTTAAAAATCACGCGCCACGCAAACGATTACTTCCAAAAACCAACCGTTATTTATCTCAGGAAATTATTATTAGTCGCCAAAATCCTCTAAAAACAACAGTTTTTACAGCGTAACGCTCGTATCTTCGCGCCTTCGCTTTCATGAGATATGTCGTTAATGTTAGCCTCTGCGCCCGTAAATTCGCTTTGACTATTTTTTAACAGATTAATGGTCCAAATTTATCCACATAAAAGGTGGATTATTGCATTTGGGATCGCGATCACTGATACATTCATTACTAAAATGTATCTTTCCGCCCGCAAATTATTACGGCGAAAAATTATATAAAAAATCGCTCAACGAATTTCGATTTACAGTCGGGTTCTTTCTCATTGGATTGACCCCAAACCCGACTTTTTAAGCTTCCTCCAGGAGAAATAGATGGAAAACACTCAAACCAGCACTATCGTTACGGGCCAGACCCGCAGCGCATGGCGCAAGACGGATACCATGTGGATGCTGGGCCTTTACGGCACGGCGATTGGCGCGGGTGTATTGTTCCTGCCGATTAACGCAGGTGTAGGCGGTATGATCCCGCTGATCATCATGGCAATCCTTGCCTTCCCAATGACCTTCTTTGCACACCGTGGCCTGACCCGCTTCGTGTTGTCCGGTAAAAACCCGGGTGAAGACATTACTGAAGTTGTAGAAGAACACTTTGGCGTTGGCGCAGGTAAACTGATTACCCTGCTCTACTTCTTCGCAATCTACCCGATTCTGTTGGTTTACAGCGTAGCAATCACCAATACCGTTGAAAGCTTCCTGACCCACCAGCTGGCGATTACTCCGCCGCCGCGTGCCATCCTGTCTCTGATCCTGATTGTCGGCATGATGACCATCGTGCGCTTCGGTGAGCAGATGATCGTGAAGGCGATGAGCATCCTGGTATTCCCGTTTGTTGCTGCCCTGATGCTGCTGGCTCTGTACCTGATCCCTCAGTGGAGCGGCGCGGCGCTGGAAACACTCTCTTTTGACTCTGCGGCTTCTACCGGCAACGGTCTGTGGATGACTCTGTGGCTGGCGATTCCGGTAATGGTGTTCTCCTTCAACCACTCTCCGATCATCTCCTCCTTCGCCGTGGCGAAGCGTGAAGAGTACGGTGATGACGCTGAGAAGAAATGCTCCAAAATCCTGGCATTCGCTCACATCATGATGGTACTGACCGTTATGTTCTTCGTTTTCAGCTGTGTACTGAGCCTGACCCCGGCGGATCTGGCTGCAGCGAAAGAGCAGAACATCTCTATCCTGTCTTACCTGGCGAACCACTTCAACGCGCCGATTATCGCCTGGATGGCGCCAATCATCGCGATGATCGCTATCACCAAATCCTTCCTCGGCCACTACCTGGGCGCACGTGAAGGTTTCAACGGTATGGTGATTAAGTCTCTGCGCGGCAAAGGCAAAACCATCGAAATCAACAAACTGAACAAAATCACTGCGCTGTTCATGCTGGTAACCACCTGGATTGTGGCGACGCTGAACCCAAGCATCCTCGGTATGATTGAGACCCTGGGCGGCCCAATCATCGCGATGATTCTGTTCCTGATGCCGATGTATGCCATTCAGAAAGTACCGGCAATGCGTAAATACAGCGGCCATATCAGCAACGTCTTCGTTGTAATTATGGGCCTGATCGCTATCTCCGCAATTTCCTACTCTCTGTTCAGTTAATTCCCCTGCGCCGCTCCCCGGGGCGGCGCACCTCGATACACAATGGACGCCTCATGATTAGCGTATTCGATATTTTCAAAATCGGCATTGGCCCTTCCAGCTCCCATACTGTTGGCCCGATGAAAGCAGGCAAACAATTCACGGATGACCTGATTGCACGCGGAATTCTCACTGACGTAACCCGCGTAGTGGTTGATGTTTATGGTTCTTTGTCCCTGACGGGGAAAGGTCACCATACCGATATCGCAATTATTATGGGTCTGGCGGGTAATCTGCCGGATACCGTAGACATTGATGCCATCCCGGCCTTTATCCAGGATGTGAACACTCATGGGCGTTTGCTGTTGGCGGACGGTCAACATGAGGTCGAATTCCCGGTCGACAAGTGCATGAATTTCCATACGGACAATCTGTCCCTGCACGAAAACGGGATGCGTATTACTGCACTGGCGGGCGAAAAAGCCGTTTACAGCCAGACTTACTATTCCATTGGCGGTGGGTTCATCGTTGATGAAGAACACTTTGGTTTACCGAACAGCGCTCCGGTAAACGTACCGTATCCGTATAAATCTGCGGCGGATTTGCAACGTCATTGCCAGGAGACCGGCCTGTCGCTTTCCGGCCTGATGATGCAAAACGAACTGGCGCTGCACAGCAAAGAAGAGCTGGAACAGCACTTTGCCAACGTCTGGGAAGTGATGCGTAGCGGGATTGAGCGCGGTATCACCACCGAAGGCGTATTGCCGGGTAAACTGCGCGTTCCGCGTCGTGCGGCGGCGCTACGTCGTATGCTGGTAAGCCAGGACAAAACCACCACTGACCCGATGGCGGTTGTTGACTGGATCAACATGTTCGCGCTGGCCGTGAATGAAGAAAACGCTGCCGGTGGACGTGTGGTTACCGCGCCAACCAACGGCGCATGCGGGATTGTTCCTGCCGTGCTGGCTTACTACGACAAGTTTATCCGCGAAGTGAACGCTAACTCGCTGGCACGCTACATGCTGGTCGCGAGCGCCATCGGTTCACTGTACAAGATGAACGCCTCTATCTCCGGCGCCGAAGTCGGCTGTCAGGGAGAGGTTGGCGTAGCCTGCTCCATGGCAGCTGCCGGTCTGGCTGAACTGCTGGGCGGTAGCCCAACGCAGGTATGCATCGCGGCGGAAATCGGTATGGAACACAACCTGGGTCTGACCTGCGATCCCGTTGCTGGCCAGGTTCAGGTACCGTGCATTGAGCGTAATGCCATTGCTTCGGTCAAAGCGGTTAACGCCGCGCGTATGGCGCTGCGCCGTACCAGCGAACCGCGCGTGTGCCTCGATAAAGTCATCGAGACCATGTACGAAACCGGGAAAGACATGAATGCCAAATACCGCGAAACCTCTCGCGGCGGTCTGGCGATGAAGATTGTCTCCTGCGATTAAAGCCCTGCCTATTGCCGGATGGCGGCTGACGCCTCATCCGGCAAAATGTTGATTTCAGATATTCGCCTCCCCCCGCCGTGAATGTTACCCTACAGCCTGATTTGTTAGGGAGAACACCGTGGCCGTCCACTTACTTATTGTCGATGCACTGAATCTTATCCGCCGCATTCACGCCGTACAGGGATCTCCCTGCGTGGAGACGTGCCAGCACGCGCTCGATCAATTAATTGTGCACAGTCAGCCCACGCACGCCGTGGCGGTATTTGATGATGAAGCGCGCAATAGCGGTTGGCGTCACCAAAGACTGCCTGACTACAAAGCCGGTCGTCCACCGATGCCAGATGACTTGCATCAGGAAATGCCCGCCTTACGCGCCGCTTTTGAACAGCGCGGCGTCTGCTGCTGGGTCTCCAGCGGTAATGAAGCCGACGATTTAGCCGCTACGCTGGCGGTTAAAGTTTGCCAGGCGGGACACCAGGCCACCATCGTCTCCACCGATAAAGGCTACTGTCAGTTGCTCTCCCCGACGCTGCGTATTCGCGACTATTTTCAGAAGCGCTGGCTGGATGCACCGTTCATTGAGAAAGAATTTGGCGTGCTGCCGCAACAACTGCCCGATTACTGGGGGCTGGCCGGGATCGGTAGTTCAAAGGTTCCTGGCGTGGCAGGTATTGGCCCCAAAAGCGCCACACAATTGCTGACGCTGTTTCCAACGCTGGAAGGGATTTACGCGCATCTTGATGAGGTACCGGAAAAGTGGCGCAAGAAGCTTGAGATGCATAAAGAAATGGCGTTTCTGTGTCGCGATATCGCACGGCTGCAAACGGACTTACATATCGACGGGAATTTACAGCAGCTACGGCTGGCTCGGTAGTGTTATTACCGGATGGTGGTGTAAACACCTTATCCGGCCTACTTATCGTACAACCCTGTAGGCCGGATAAACGCCGGGTGATTACCAGGCGGTATGGTACAGCTCAACGATATCGCCCAGGCTCGCTTCACGCGGATTTCCCCCGGTACAGACATCATCAAATGCAGCCTGCGCCAGCGCAGGAATATCCTCTTTGCGTACGCCAACATCGCGCAGGTGCCGCGGGATCCCAACATCGTGGTTAAGGGCAAATACCGCATCCACTGCCGCTTTCCGTGCTTCTGCCAGCGTCAGTCCTTCAACCTTCACCCCCATTACCCGGGCGATATCGCGGAATTTCTCCCCGGTGTATTCGGCGTTATAGTGCATCACATGCGGCAGCAAAATGGCATTTGCGACGCCGTGCGGGGTGTTATAAAACGCGCCCAGCGGGTGCGCCATGCCATGTACTAATCCCAGACCAACGTTGGAAAAACCCATTCCCGCCACATACTGGCCCAGCGCCATCGCTTCCCCCGCCTGACTGTCGCCCGCGACCGATCCGCGTAAAGCCCCGGCAATAATTTCAATCGCTTTAAGATGCAGCGCATCGGTAAGCGCCCACGCCGCGCGCGTGATGTATCCTTCAATGGCATGGGTCAGGGCATCCACACCCGTCGCCGCTTTTAACGCCGCAGGCATGCCGTCCATCATGTCAGCATCGATATACGCCACCTGCGGAATATCGTGTGGATCGACACAAACAAACTTACGCCGGTTTTCTTCATCCGTGATCACATAGTTAATGGTCACTTCCGCCGCCGTCCCTGCTGTGGTTGGGATAGCCATAACCGGCACGCTCGGGCAGCGCGTCGGGGATAACCCTTCGAGGCTGCGTACATCCGCAAACTCAGGGTTATTGTTGATAATGCCAATCGCTTTACAGGTATCCTGCGGGGAGCCTCCGCCAATGGCTATAAGATAGTCTGCGCCACTTTGCTCAAAGACCGCCAATCCTTCCTGCACCACCGCAATGGTTGGGTTAGGAATAACACCTGAATAGATGTCCCACGCCAGGCCTGCGGCATCCATCCGGGACGTCACCTTCTCGACAACACCGCACCGCACCAGGTTTTCGTCGGTCACAATCAGCGCCTTGCGATAACCACGACGGATGACTTCATCGGTCAATGCACCAACAGCTCCCCGGCCAAACCATGCCGTTTCGTTCAGAATCATTCTGTTCGCCATCGTATTTCTCCTTTTCGCTATGCGAAATTACTCTTCAATTCGTAATCCGTAAGATTTGAATTTCTCCAGCACAATAGCGATCTCCTCATCGTCCAACACCGGAACCGGATCAACAATGGCCAGGGTGCTCAGATAAAGGCGCGCCAGAACTTCCACTTCATGCGCCAACCACAGTGCTTTTTCCAGATTCGCTTCACAAGCAATCAGCCCATGGTGCTGTAAAAGCGTTGCCTTACGGTTTTTCAGGGCAACGCTCACATGCTCTGACAGCTCTCGTGTACCAAACGTCGCATAAGGCGCACACGGAATAGAGTTTCCCCCCGCCGCCGCAATCATGTAATGGATTGCCGGAATTGGACGGTTGAGAATCGAAACGGCCGTACAATGCACAGCATGGTTATGGACGACCGCATTGGCGTCCGGACGCGTCTGGTAAGCCGCCAGGTGAAAACGCCATTCGCTGGAGGGTAACTGACCTTTATCATATTTTCCGTCGTTATCTACATACACGATCATGTTTTCAGTAAGTCTTTCATAAGGAATACCGCTGGGCGTAATCAACATCCCATTCTCATATCGCGCACTCACATTTCCCGCCGTCCCCTGATTTAATCCAAGGCTGGTCATTTCAAGACAGGTTTCAATGATTTCTCGTGACAAACGCATTCTTTCCATAATGATTCTCCGGGTACAGTTTCTCCTCGTCTTTAATTGCGAAAAATGTAGCCGCAGAGTAAGACGGGTCAGGTTTCAGATATGGGCAGCCACTGAATGTGTTTATTCAGATCCAGTTGGCCGATTTATTTATAGCAACGTATTATTGTTGTCTTACGCGCTTAATAAGTTTCATCGGTACTTTTACAGTTTCTTTAATAGGTTGGTCGTCTATGGCACTCATCATCATATCGAATGCTTTTTCCGCCCAAACATTTTCATCCTGCTGCATTGACCAGACATTATTGGCGAGGAATCCCAGCATCGGATGTTCATCGAATGTGCCAATATTAATATCAGGTGGAATTGTGCCGAAACGATGGCGAATAGCGTTAATAGCACCTTCCAGTACGGGTAATGATGAGGCTATAAACGCCTGTGGCCGCCCCTGTTCACCAATCAATCTATCCATCAGTTGAAAGCCACCTTCAGGAGTGTTGTCAGGACCTTCACGCACCCAATCACGGTGATGAATACCATTATTCTTCAAAGAATTAAGGTAACCTTGCAGACGATCGCCAATACTGGGTAATCCGGTATCTCCGACTAAAAACCAGATTGGAGCCTTTCCGGCATCAAACAAACTTTGCGTCAACTTTTCGCCACCTAAAATATTATGACTTTCAACCAATGCGTTATCGGTATACTTAAAATCACGGTCCAGTAACACCATCGGTTTTCTGACCTGGCGTAAATGGTGTTGCTGATTCTCCAATGTAGAGGGAACAATAAAAAGGCCATCAACATTGCGAGCGATTAACGCTTTGGTCAATTTATTTTCGTAATCAACATCATCATAGGTACAGCTAATCATTAACTGATAACCGGAGCGACGACAGCGTTGCTCAAGTTTCTCGGCGAGAGTGGCAAAAAAAACGTTGGAAATATTGGGAACAATCAGTCCCAATGTATCCGTTTTATTCAATTTCAGGCTACGGGCTGAATGGTTTATGACGTAACCATAGCGCTCAACATATTCATTAATACGCGTTTGGGTTTTGACACTGATTCGATATTGCTCTGCTTTCCCGTTCAGCACCAGTCGTACGGTCGTAACCGATAAATTCAGATCGCTGGCTATCTGTTCTACTGTTTTAGCCATTTATATGCCCCAGTCCACATCCAAAAACGTCAATCTCCAATCATAAAAGTATTTTAAACTTTTGTCTTACTGCATAAGTTGGTTAATCGCCTGCTGCTGATCCCACATCATCAGATAAGCCTGGTATTTGCGGTCATAGAAGTCCAGCCGTGCCGGATTAGCCTTAATAATCTCGCCGGAGCGAACCATCGCCTGGCATGCAGATGGAATATTCGCCCACGCGCCGCTTGCTACCGCGCCGGTGATAGCTGCCCCTAACGTCACTGCATCTTCCTCCTGCATAAGATGAATATCGCATCCGGTAGCATCGGCATATTCCCGCATCCACAGCGGGTTATGCGTTGCGCCGCCGCACAGCGCCAGTCGGGAAATGGTATGGCCGTTTTCACGCATCACTTCCATAATGTGCCGCGTGCCGCAGGCAATCGCCTGTAACGTCGCCAGGTACAGACGAGCCACCTGCATCTCGCCTCGCTCAAGAGTCAAGCCGCAGACGCTGCCCCGTGCATCGGGTCGCGCGCGGGGGGAGCGATTGCCATGGTGATCGGCCAGCACATGCAAATAACGACCAGGTTCAGACTCCTTCCTCTCAAGTTCCGCAACCCATTCGTTGACTAAAACGATCGGATGGCAACCCCGCGCTTCGGCCTTATGAAATAGCTCGGCACTCGCGCCTGATTCCTGGAGCGTCCAGTCGACCAATGCCCCAGCAGCGCTTTGCCCTCCCTCCGTCAACCAGTAACCAGGCAGCATGGCAGACCAATACGGTCCCCATACGCCCGGCGTATAAATTTCCTGTTTGCTGCACAGCATATGGCAGTTTGACGTTCCGCTAATCAACGCTAACGTTCCCGTAGGCTCAACGCCAGCAAGCGCCAAACCGCCTGCATGGGCATCAATCATCCCACTGGCGACGACAACTGCCGTCGTCAGCCCCAGCGCCTGGGCCGCATCGGCGCTAAGCGTTCCCACGGCGGCGCCTGGCGGAAGAATATGCGACGGGATTTTGCCCGTTAAATCCGTTAATTCTACGGCGTCGAGCAGAGAGTGGCTAAAGCGTTGTTCATGGGCCAGATAGTTCCATTTACAGGTCAGCGTACACAGACCGGCAACGTCACTCCCGGTGGCTTTACAGACAAGATAGTCAGCCAAATCGTAAAAACGATGCGCACTGTGCCAAGTTGCAGGGAAGTGTTTTTTTAGCCACAGCACCTTGGGAAGCTCCATTTCGACGCTGACTTCACCGCCAACGTAACGCAGAGCCGGATCCCGCGTAGCGTTAATATGCTGAGCTTCCTGCACCGCGCGATGATCCATCCACATAATGATGTTATGGTCTGATGGTTCGCCTGGTGAAACCGCCAGGCCCT